>NZ_JAFMPV010000007.1:0-274873 GCF_049132105.1 Pseudomonas sp. NFX15 | reverse complement strand
GCCCCAACCACTACCGCAGCTACCTCTACGAACCCGGCACTTTCCGACCCTTGGTCATGCTCGACGGCAAGGGCCGCCAAAACGCCCGCCCGTTCTACTACCAACTCGACCACCTCGGCACCCCGCAAGAACTCACCCACCACGACGGCCAACGGGTCTGGTCAGCGCACTACAGCGCCTACGGCAAACTGCGCGAAGTGAGCCACGGCAGCGGCGAACACCTGGAACAACCGCTGCGTTTTCAGGGGCAGTACTGCGACGCCGAGAGCGGCCTGCACTACAACCGGCATCGGTATTACCACCCGGACCTCGGGCGCTACCTGACACCGGACCCGGTGAAGCTGGCGGGTGGGTTGAACCCGTACCAGTACACGCGCAATCCGACCGGGTGGGTGGATCCGTTGGGGTTGAGTGGGAATTGTCCGGGGGCGAACAGGCCGGGGTGCTCGGTACCGAATCCGGTGGCTGGGGCTAAAGTTGATGAAGGGGAGCCGACGCTGCCGAAGATGTCGGCGGAGCAGCGGCGAGCGAGAGTTGATGAGTTGGCAGAAGCGAATGCTAAGCGACGGGTTATTGAATTTGAGGATAAGTACCAGATGCATACTGTTGCGAAGCACAGCTCAGAAATATCTGATCAAGCGCTTAGGCAGAGAGCGATTAACGGCGCAGATCCCCATACAGGTATTGCGCCGAGAGGGGGGAGAGGTAATCTAAGCTCTCAGTTCAAAAACTGGCGTATGCATTTAAATGCGCTGAATAAAGCGATGACAAGAGAATCTCTGGGGTTAAGTCCTCATACTGGGAAAGATCATAACAATGACCCGATTGTGAGGCTGGAGCTTCCTGGTGCAGGTCGTGGTTATAGGCCAAACAGGAATAATGCAAGTGACCCCAAGTTGAATGAGGATCTGAATTGGTTTGAAGTAAAGTTCGATAAGAACGATGTAACACGGCCCTATACAGGTTTTCCTGCGGAGAAAAAATAATGTTGCGTGACCCATTTGCAGATGAAAAATTTGAGCCTGACTTGATGTGGTTTATTGGGGCGTTCAATGTTTATGATCGCGAGGAGACTCGCGGTAAAGAGCTTGAAGTTTATGATCCGAACGATAAGTCAGATAGGGCAGAGCTGATCAAAAAATATAGCTTGAATTTAGGGTGCTTGTCGTACCGACACAAGCTTCTGCTTGTCGATGTTTTGGCGGAAAAACTGAGTGAGGAAAATTATGACTTTCAGGCTCTGTTCGACATTGATGAAAGTGAAGCCACGAGTTGGCCTCGAGGCGAGTGGTATGAGTTAGATGATCCTCGTGGATTTCTTCGAGATGTCTACTCGTTGGCTCAAGAGATATGGAGGGATGATCTTCTTAAAGCCAGCCTTGAAGACAAGTCAACTTGGTGAAAAGAATGCGTACGTAGTTGAAGGTTATATAGCCAATGATGAATTAATTTGCTCGCTATGCGGCTTTTAAAAATCCTCCGTATCGTGCTCGATTTAATGAATGGGAAACTGAGGAAAAATCCGTATTTCGTGAGTGGTGTGATTTGTGGCAGGTTTGCTCGCCAGATCGGCTTGCAGCCGGTGACCACACCGGTACGCAGCCCGCAAAGTAACGGCATGGCAGAAAGCTTCGTGAAGACGATCAAGCGTGATTACGTCGCGCATATGCCCAAACCGGATCGAGAAACGGCGCTGCGCAATCCGACGATTGCCTTCGAGCATTACAACGAGCAGCATCCGCACAGCGCCTTGAAATATCGGTCGCCGAGAGAGTTTAGGCGTTTGGCAGCAGCATCAATTTTACGGGGAGTTGGTGTCCGGTTTGGTAGGGGCAAGTCCACCCTTAATGCGAATAAACCAAAAATTGAAAGATTCCTTAGTGGCACAAAAGAGAAGACGACAATTACCCACCAATTTCCTTATCCGGTAGGTGTTAGCCTACTTAACGGTCGCACTGACGCCGCGCCAGCATCGAAGGTAATGTTGGTACTGATCAAGGATGTCAGACGACCTGAGGGCTATTTTTTATTAACAGGGTTTCCCGAAAAATGAGCAGAGATTTCCCCGAATTACATAATTTTTTTGGAGCGTACTTTCATCAAGATTGGACGGTCGAGCACAACACGGCTGAAAAAGTTATTGACGCTTTCCTGGCCGAGTCAGACTTTGAGGATCTAGCGGCGGTGCAGCGAGAGCTCGACGTACTGCTTGATCAAAATAAAAATGAGCTAGCGCTAAGGGAGTATTTGTTGACGGAGTTGAGTTGCTATTACTCATATTGGAACGTGTGGGTGTCAGGTGAATCCTGGTTGCGTCATATAGCGGAAAAACTGGCTCGTCAACTTGATCGGCATTCACATTAGCAGCGAACTTTCCGTGCAAGGTCTTCGGAAGTTTCCTTCAAAACGTAGCGGCTTCCATGAACGGGTGCGGTTTGAACTCCATGGATAGTCTTTGGCTGTCGCTGCAAATGCAGTGGCAGGGTGTAGGAACCCTTGGAGGTCAATCCCGCATCAGCAATGTCGTTTTTGTGGCACTTAATGTGTGTTCGCAAGTTCGTTCGCGGCGGCTGGCGCGGGACACGTTTCGACGTGGCTGAGTAGATGGCCTCTCAGTTTCCTACTCCCGCGTACGGCTGCCACCCAAGCCTCTAGGAAGGGCCGTTGGCAGCTTAACTTGCTAGTCAAAGGCCAAAATAAAATGAAAAAACGTCACCCCGACCCACCCACGAAAAACCCATTCCCCATCCCGACAACCGCTTCATGGTATTGACCAGCAACTGCACCGACATGCCCACCCTGTTCGTCGACATCCATGCACCGCTTGATATTTTGACCGACGCTGCCGGTTACCGGATTCGTGCCGTCACCCAAGTGCTTGAGAACCCGTCCATGCGTGGCTCGGTGGAGTGCGATTCGATGATTCTCAGTGACTTTGCCTTGCTCTGCGCCATTCCATTGCGCGATGGCTGTGATGTGCTGGATGTGATTGGGCGGCGGAGGCGGGCTCGACCATCGCAGTAGCGCAGAGGGCTTTTGTGGCGAGGGGACTTGCCCCCGTTGGGGCGCAGAGCGGCCCCAAAAAACTGGCAATTCAGTTTTGTCAGATGCACCGCGGGGTTTGATCTTGCGACTGCTTCGCAGTCGAACGGGGGCAAGCCCCCTCGCCACAGGGGTTGGGTTGTGGCCACTCAGCCGCCAGCCCCTGACTTGCCGGCCGGTAAAAGGTAAACTTCCCGGCCTTCGCAGGAGCAGCCATGAATTATCGTCACGCCTTCCATGCCGGCAATCACGCCGATGTGTTCAAACACCTGACCTTGACCCGCCTCATCGCCCTGATGTCGCGCAAGGAGCAGCCGTTTGCCTATCTCGACACTCACGCCGGTATTGGTCTGTATGACCTGCAAGGCGACCAGGCCAACCGCACCGGCGAGTACCTGGAAGGCATCGCGCGTTTGTGGGATCAGCCGGATCTGCCGATCCTGACCGCTGACTACATGCAAGTGCTGCACGAGATGAACCCGGATGGCCAGTTGCGCTATTACCCGGGCTCACCGGAATTGGCACGGCGCCTGACGCGTGCGCAGGATCGTGTGATGCTCAACGAAAAGCACCCGGAAGACGGCGTGCTGCTCAAGGACAACATGGCCGGTGATCGTCGGGTCAAGGTGCACCTGGGCGAGGGCTGGCATGTGGCGCGGGCGATGTTGCCGGTGCAGGAGAAGCGTGCGGTGATGCTGATCGACCCGCCGTTCGAGCAGCTCGACGAGATGCAGCGTTGTGCGGCGTCGCTCAAAGAGGCGATTGGCCGGATGCGCCAAACCGTGGCGGCGATCTGGTACCCGGTTAAGGATCAGCGTGCACTGCGCCGTTTCTACCAGGACCTGGCCGGCACCGGGGCGCCGAAGTTGCTGCGGGTGGAGTTGCTGGTGCATCCGCTGGATACGCCGAACAGCCTGAACGGTTCCGGGCTGGCGATTGCCAATCCGCCGTGGGGGCTGGAGGAAGAATTGCGCGAGCTGCTGCCGTGGTTGTCCCAGACGCTGGGGCAAACCCAGGGTGGGTGGACGATGGACTGGTTGATTGCCGAGCGTTGATCGGTGGATTCGGTGGCGTCTGGGCTGACGCCTTCGCTGGCAAGCCAGCTCCTACAGGGATCGTGGTCAAGCGCCACATAACTCTGTAGGAGCCGGCTTGCCGGCGAAGAGGCCGGCAAAGCCCGCATCCATGGCGACTGATACGCCGCCTTCGCTGCTAAGCCAGCTCCTACAGTCGATCCGGTCGATCAGATCGGGCAGGTCACGCCTGTGCCGCCGATCCCGCAGTAGCCTTCCGGGTTCTTGGCCAGGTACTGCTGGTGATACGCCTCGGCGAAGTAGACCGTTGGGGCTTCTTCGATTTCGGTGGTGATGTCGCCTTTGCCGGCCTTGGTCAGTTCGACCTGGAACACTGCTTTGCTGTGTTCGGCGGCGGCCAGTTGCGTCGGGTTGGTCGCATAGATCACCGAGCGATACTGGGTGCCGATGTCGTTGCCCTGGCGCATACCCTGGGTCGGGTTGTGCAGTTCCCAGAACATCTTCAGCAATTCGTCGTAACTGACTTTTGCCGGCTCGTAGACCACGAGCACCACTTCGGTGTGGCCGGTCAGGCCTGAGCAGACTTCTTCATACGTAGGGTTTGGCGTGAAGCCGCCGGCGTAGCCCACCACGGTGCTGACCACGCCTTCACGCTGCCAGAAGCGACGTTCCGCGCCCCAGAAGCAGCCGAGGCCGAAGATTGCAAAATCGACATCGGTGGCGAACGGGCCCAGCAGCGGGGCGTCGTGGACGAAATGTCTTTCCGGCAGGTTCATCGGGGTTTCGCGGCCAGGCAGAGCTTGATCTTTAGTAGGAAGCACGTTTTTGTTCACCAGAATTTCCGAGCGCAGAACCATGATCAGTCCTCTCAGTCAGGATAATTAGACAGACAAACAGTTTGCCCGAGAGTTGGGTCGCTGTCAGGCGATGGGGCCACGCGGGTAGCGTTTGAGCTTTTCGATCAGCTCGTTGCCCGGGATCGGCCGGTCGAACAGGTAGCCCTGGCCGACGTCGCAACGGTGGCGGCGCAGGAACGTCAATTGATCGGCCGTTTCGATGCCTTCGGCCACGACCTTGAGTTTCAGGTTGTGGGCCATGGCGATGACCGCCGAGGTGATTTCCATGTCGTCCTGGTTGTCCGGGATTTCGTGGATGAAGCTTCGATCGATCTTGATGATGTCGATGGGGAATTTTTTCAGGTAACTGAGCGACGAATAACCGGTGCCGAAGTCATCCATGGCCAGGGTCAGGCCCAGGCGTTTGAGCTGGTCGAGCTGCAAGTGTGTGTCTTCGGTGGCTTCCAGCAGCAGGCCTTCGGTCAGTTCCAGTTCCAGCAGGTGCGCCGGCAATGCTTCTTCCTTGAGGATGGTGGCGATGGAGGCCACCAGGTCCGGGTCGGAGAATTGTTTGGGGGACAGGTTGATCGCCACTTGCAGGTTGCCCATGCCGGCGGCAGTCAGGGCTTTGCTCATGCGGCAGGCCTGGCGGGCGATCCATTTGCCGATCGGAATGATCAGCCCGGTTTCCTCGGCAACGCTGATGAACTGGTCCGGGCGGATCATGCCCTTTTCCGGATGATCCCAGCGCAACAGTGCCTCCATGCCCAGCAAGCGACCGCTGCGCAGGCATAGTTTTGGCTGGTAGAACACGTCCAGTTCGTTCTGGGTCAGGGCGCGGCGCAGGTTGTTTTCGACGAACAGCTTGTAGCTGGCCTCGGCGTTCAGCGCTTCGGTGAACACTTGCACCTGGTGTTTACCGTTAGCCTTGGCTTTGTGCAGCGCCAGGCCGGCGTTGCGCATCAGCGTTTGCGGGTCGCGCCCGTGCAGCGGCGCGCAGGCCAGGCCCACGGAGCCGGTGACGCTGATCAATTGGTTATCGACGAACATCGGCTTGTCGAGGGTCGCCAGCAACTGATTGGCCACTTGCTGACCTACCGTGAGGTCGCTGTTGTCCAGCAACACGGCGAACTCGTTACTGGCGAAGCGCGCCAGGCTGCCGCTCGGAATCAGGCTGTTGCGCAGGCGTCGGGCCAGGCTGATCAGCAGTTTGTCGCCGGTCTGGTGGCCGAGGCTGTCGTTGATTCGCTTGAAGTTGTCGATGTCCACCAGCAACAGGCTGATCGGCGCATCGCTGTCCCGGGCAAAGCGCTCGTCGAGGTTGCGAATGAACGCCGGGCGGTTGCCGAGGTTGGTCAGGTTGTCAGTGTAGGCCAGGCGCTCGATGCGTTGCTGGGCGAGCTTGGTCTGGGTGATGTCTTCGTAGATGCCGATGTAGTGGGTCAGTTCGCGGTTGTCGCCGTAGACTTTGGAGATCGACAACTGGCCCCAGTAGGGTTCGAGGTTCTTGCGGCGGCTCTTGAATTCGCCCTGCCAGCTATTGCTCTTGGCCAGCGCCGAAGGCGCGTCGAACAGCAGTTCGCTGAGGTTTTCCAGGGCCGGCAGTTCCGACAGGCGCTGACCATGTACTTCTTCGGTGGAATATTGGGTGATCGCGGTGAAGCTTGGGTTGACGTATTCGACGACGCCATCGCAATTGACCAGCAAAAAGGCGTTGGCACTTTGTTCGACGGCGCGTTGGAACAGGTGCAATGCGCTGGTGGCGGCACGTCGGTTGTGGTTGCTGATGACCTGGGCAAACTGGTCGGCGAGTTCGCCGGCGAAGGCGATTTCGTCCGACTGCCAGGCGCGGGTCGCCCCGGTTTGCTCCAGGCACAGCACGCCGACTACCTGGCCGTCGACGCGAATACTGGCGTCGAGCATCGCATTGACGTCGCGCGGGCGCAGGCTTTCGGCCATTTCCCGGGTGCGCGGGTCGCGAGTGGCATTGTGGGCGTCGATGGCGCGTCCGGTGTGCAGCGCGTCGAGGTAGTCGGGAAATTCGCTGGCGTCGATTGACTGTGGCAGCAGGTATTCCTGGCTGGTACGGTGATAGGCCGAGATCGGCACCAGCATCGAGCCCTCGAGGTGCCACAGGCTGGCGCAGTCGATTTCGTAGATGTCGCAGGCACTGCGGGTGATTAGCTCGGCGGCTTCCTGCAAGGAATTGTTGCTGCTGTAGCGCTGGCGGGTGAGCAACAGGATCAGGTCCTGCTGGGCGCGAACTCGGTCCAGGTGCAACAGTTGCTCTTGCTGGGCACGCTGATTGAGTTCCAGCGCGATCTGCAGGCGCGAGTTTTGGGTTTCGAGGTCCAGCGCCGGTTGCAGCGGATCATCTTCGAACAGGCCATCGATCACCAGCAGGTAGCCGCGCAACAGGTGTCGATTGTGCTGTTTGAAGGCTTCGCCCAGCTCCAGCAGACTCAGCGAGCCTGAAGCGGTGTGCAAGGTGTAGCGAATCAGGTAATGGGGGCTGACGCTCAGCTGTTGCTGGACCGCGTCATGCAACTGATAGCGCGCTTCCGGTTCCATCAGGCTGGCGTAGGGCGAACCCACCAGCGCGCAAAGCTCAACGGCCGGCAAGCCGAATTGGCGTTCGCAATTGGGGTCGAGAAACAGCAGGGCCCAGCTGGGTTCATTAAGCCGTTCGAAACGCAGCATGCCGAGCCGCGAGGGCACAGGCAACTGCGTCACTACCTCGGCCACCATACGGCTGGCGGCATCGGGTTGGCTTTTCATGGAGGGAAACTCGCTTCGAATATGCTGAACGCGCCGGGCTCTCGCCCTCTTTACTGTTGCCTGCGGCAAGGTTGCATCATTGCGACACCGACTGACAAGAGAGATGAAGGCCAAGTGCTATAAGAATATGTCGGCAGCGGGCAAGATTTCTCCAGTCGATTACAAAAAGTAATGCTATTGGCCGAAAAGATCGCAGTTTTACCCAAGGCTGCGATCTTATTTCGCTTCAGCGCAGGCGGATGCCGATGGACTGCAACGGCTTGCCGTCCCGATCGTGATAATTCACCTGGATGTGTTCGGCATCGACCACCACGTGCGCGAAGTTATCCTGGCTGATCACGGGACTGGTCAGTTCATGCCGATAGTCGCCAGCGGCAGTTCGGGCCAGTGGTTGATCGAGGATGAAGGTGGAGGCCCTCGCGTAAGGCAACATTTTGCTGTTGCACAGGGGAGAGGACACGATGGTGTGCACCTCGAAGTCCGGGTCTTCGCTGTGGCTCAGGCGGCTGGTCAACGAGCCATGAATATCGCCGGAGATGAATACGACATTTTTGATACGACGTGTACGAATAGTCTCCAGCAACCGTAGCCGTTGTTCCGGGAAGGCTTGCCAGGCGTCATCACCCAGGCGTTTGCGGTCAGGGTAGAACATGACACTGGTGACCACGAATTTGACCCGGGCCGGGCTGTGGATCAGCCAGTCGCACAAGGTTTGCTCCTGGGCTATATCGAGAATGCGCCGGTCGCTGGCTGAGAGATTGCGCCGGGTGCGACTGTCAGTGACAAACCATTCGATATCGCCGTCGCTGAATTGATACCAGTATTTGTCTGAGTGCTTAATGATTTGCCCATCAGTGGACAGTGCGTGGATCGGACTATGACTGGCTTGATATATCTCATAGGCCTTCATGGCGTTGGCATATAAGTAATCGCCGGATTTGCTCTTGTTGGCTGGCCAGTTGTCCTCGATTTCATGGTCATCAAGCGTCATATAAGTTGCTAGGCTGGACATTAACTTTGCGATATGCGGTTGCGAAAACGCCGTACGGTATTTATGCAGGATTTCTTTAAGTTCCCGATCGGGTGCGATGAAGTTCAAGTCATCGACATAGACTTGATCGCCGGTCATCAACAAAGCACTGATCGGTGGGGAGGCTTGTTCCGCCAAACGTGAGATTGAGGCGAATATCTTGTCACCCAGATGAGGCACCGAGGCGATGCCAGCGGTCAGGCGCAGATACCGACAGGAACCGACAACAAAGGACCGGGGCTGACTGGCGTGGCTGGAACGGGTACGCAACTGATAAATCTGTCGTGGCCATTGCAGCGGCAACTCTTGCACGGTATCGACGGTGTGCGCCGGGCTCATCGGGCTGAACCAGCCTGCCTGGTATTCATAGTCGGAGTCGGCATCAAGATTGTTGACTACAAACACTTCGCACATATCGTTTTCGGTATTGAGCAGGCGAAAGCTAGCTTCTGACCAGTGTTCTTCGCCTTGTCGTCGATAGCGGATACCGGCAAATACCCAAGCATTTTCTTTGTATTCACCGCGCAAGAAGATTCGCGCGTGATGAGTGGTGGTGTGGCCGACAATTGGGCCAACAGTAGGTTTAAACATAATTGAATCCATTCGGCCGTTTGCGAATTAAATAAGTAATTTTTCGGCTGTAGTGAATAACCGTCTATTCAAGACTAGTTATTGGGCCTGAAAAAATACCGGGCAGAAATGGATGAGAGTTGTGGGCGATATCAGCCACAAGTGTAGGAAGGCGTTACTTCGATTAAAGCGTCGGGCAAAAAAAGCCCCGCCAAATTGGCGGGGTTGAGGTACGAGCGTGGCTCGGAAACGTGGAACGCAACCGGCCCTGCGGAAGCAGGGCCGGCCGGTATTACAGGAGCATGGTGCGGATGTCGCCCAACAGGTCGCTCAGGCGTTTGGTGAAGCGTGCAGCCGCGGCACCATTGATCACGCGGTGATCGTAGGACAGCGACAGTGGCAGCATCAGCTTCGGCTGGAAGGCTTTGCCGTCCCAGACTGGCTGGATGGTTGCCTTGGAAACACCGAGGATCGCCACTTCCGGCGCGTTGACGATCGGCGTGAAGCCGGTGCCGCCAATGTGGCCGAGGCTGGAAATGGTGAAGCAGGCGCCTTGCATCTCGTCCGACGAAAGCTTCTTGGTCCGGGCTTTTTCCGCCAGGGAAGCGGCTTCGGCAGCCAGTTGCAGCAGGCTCTTCTGGTCGACGTTCTTGATGACCGGTACCAGCAGGCCTTCTGGAGTGTCGACCGCGAAGCCGATGTTCACGTATTTCTTGCGGATGATCGCTTTGCCGCTTGGCGCCAGCGAGCTGTTGAAGTCCGGCAGTTCCTTGAGCAGGTGTGCGCAGGACTTGAGCAGCAACGGCAGGACGGTCAGCTTGACGCCAGCCTTCTCTGCAACGGCTTTCTGGGCAACGCGGAACGCTTCGAGTTCGGTGATATCCGCCGAATCGAATTGCGTCACGTGGGGCACGTTCAGCCAGCTGCGGTGCAGGTTGGCGGCGCCGACCTGCATCAGGCGGGTCATCGGCACTTCTTCGATTTCACCGAAGCGGCTGAAGTCCACGACCGGAATCGGCGGGATGCCCGCGCCACCGGTTGCGCCAGCAGCAGCGGCCGGTGCTTCCTTGGCCTTCTGCATCATGGCCTTGACGTAAACCTGTACGTCTTCTTTCAGGATGCGACCGTGCGGGCCGCTGGCGCCGACAGCGCTCAGCTCGACGCCGAACTCGCGAGCCAGTTGACGCACGGCCGGGCCGGCGTGAACTTTCGCGCCTGGCTTGGCAGGTGCAGCAACCGGAACGGCAGCAGCAGGTGCGGCGGCAGGAGCGGTGGCGGCTGGAGCCGGAGCGCTCGGTGCGGCAGCGGCAGGCGCCGGAGCAGCGGCCGGGGCAGCGCCTTTGACCTTCAACTTCAGGATCAGGTCGCCAGTACCGACTTCGTCATCGAGCTTGATGGAAACGCTTTCCACCACGCCAGCGGCAGGCGATGGAATCTCCATGCTCGCCTTGTCGGATTCCAGGGTGATCAGCGACTGGTCGGCGGCAACGGTGTCGCCAGCCTTGACCAGGACTTCGATGATCTTGGCCTTGCCCGACGAACCGATGTCCGGCACGTGGATGTCCTGAACGCTGTCGGCAACCGGTGCAGACGGCGCTGCTGCTGGAGCAGGCGCCACGGCAGCAGCAGGTGCAGTCGCTTGGGCCGGAGCAGCAGCCGGCGCCGCAGCGCCTGCCACTTCCAGGTCCAGGATCAGGTCGCCAGTGCCGACTTCGTCGTTGAGCTTGACGCTGATGGCCTTGACCACGCCAGCGGCAGGCGACGGGATTTCCATGCTCGCCTTGTCGGATTCCAGGGTAATCAGCGACTGATCAGCCTCGACGGTGTCGCCGACCTTGACCTGGATCTCGATGATCTGGGCCTTGCCCGACGAACCGATGTCCGGCACGTGCACTTGCTGAACCGAAGCGGCAGCCGGGGCAGCGGCAGGCGCGGCGGCAGCAGGCGCCGCAGCCGGTTTGGCCTCAGCCTTGGCGGTTGGCGCAGCGGCAGCCGCAGGGGCCGCTTGCGCGCCACCTTCGACTTCCAGCTCCAGCAGTTCGTCGCCTTCTTTCAGGCGATCGCCCAGCTTCACTTTCAGGCTCTTGATGATGCCGGCCTTTGGCGCAGGCACTTCCATGCTCGCCTTGTCCGACTCAAGTGTCAGGATGCTCTGGTCGGCTTCGATGCGGTCACCGACCTTCACAAACAGTTCAATTACTTCACCTTCACCGCTGCCGATGTCAGGTACGCGAATGAGTTCGCTCACAGAATCTCTCCTCAGCAGTCCAGTGGGTTGCGTTTTTCCGGGTTGATACCGAACTTGGCGATGGCTTCAGCCACGACCTTAGGTTCGATGTCGCCACGGTCAGCCAGGGCTTCCAGGGCTGCCAACACCACGAAATGACGGTCGACTTCGAAGAAATGACGCAGTTTCTTGCGGCTGTCGCTGCGACCGAAACCGTCGGTGCCCAGGACTTTGAATTCCTTGGACGGTACCCACTGACGGATCTGTTCGGCGAACAGCTTCATGTAGTCGGTGGAGGCAATGACCGGACCTTTACGGCCGTTCAGGCACTCTTCGACGTAGCTCAGCTTAGGCTTCTGGCCCGGGTGCAGACGGTTGGTGCGCTCAACGGCCAGGCCGTCGCGACGCAGTTCGTTGAAGCTGGTAACGCTCCACACGTCGGCGCCGACGTTGAACTCTTCACGCAGGATCTTCGCCGCTTCACGGACTTCACGCAGGATGGTGCCGGAGCCCATCAGCTGAACGTGGTGCGCCGCTTCGCGGTTGTCTTCTTCGAGCAGGTACATGCCTTTCTTGATGCCTTCTTCGGCACCGGCCGGCATGGCTGGCTGCTGGTAGGACTCGTTCATGACGGTGATGTAGTAGAAGACGTCCTGCTGCTCTTCGGTCATCTTCTTCATGCCGTCCTGAATGATCACCGCCAGCTCGTAGCCATAGGTTGGATCGTAGGTGCGGCAGTTCGGGATGGTCGCGGCCAGCAGGTGGCTGTGACCGTCTTCGTGTTGCAGGCCTTCACCGTTCAGGGTGGTACGGCCGGCGGTGCCGCCAATCAGGAAGCCACGGGTGCGGCTGTCGCCAGCGGCCCAGGCCAGGTCGCCAATACGCTGGAAGCCGAACATCGAGTAGAAGATGTAGAACGGCAGCATTGGCTGGTTGTGGCTGGAGTACGAAGTACCGGCCGCGATGAAGGAGCTCATGGCGCCTGCTTCGTTGATGCCTTCTTCAAGGATCTGACCTTTCTGGTCTTCCTTGTAGAACATCACCTGGTCTTTATCGACTGGCTCGTAGAGCTGGCCGACGGAGGAGTAGATGCCCAGCTGGCGGAACATGCCTTCCATACCGAAGGTACGGGCTTCGTCCGGGATGATCGGCACGATGCGCGGACCGATTTCCTTGTCCTTGACCAGTTGCGCGAGGATCCGCACGAACGCCATGGTGGTGGAAATTTCACGGTCGCCCGAACCGTCGAGGATCGCTTTGAGCGTGTCCAGTGGCGGGGTCGGGATGTTGAAGCTTTGGGCGCGACGCTGTGGCACGAAACCGCCCAGCGCGTTGCGGCGCTCGGCCAGGTAACGGGCTTCGGCGCTGTTCGGCTCAGGCTTGAAGAACGGCAGGTTCTCCAGCTCTTCGTCCTTGACCGGGATGTCGAAACGATCGCGGAACAACTTCAGGCTGTCGACGTCGACTTTCTTGGTGTTGTGCGCGGTGTTTTTCGCTTCGCCCGCACCGGTGCCATAACCCTTGATGGTCTTGGCCAGGATGACGGTCGGTTGTTCTTTGTGGTTGACCGCTTCGTGGTACGCCGCATAGACCTTGTACGGGTCGTGGCCACCACGGTTGAGCTTCCAGATCTCGTCGTCGGACAGATCGGCAACCATCGCCTTGAGTTCTGGCGTGTTGAAGAAGTGCTCACGCACAAACGCGCCGTCTTTGGCTTTGTAGTTCTGGTACTCGCCGTCGATGACTTCGTCCATGCGACGTTGCAGGATGCCGTCGACGTCCTTGGCCAGCAGTGGGTCCCAGAAACGGCCCCAGATGACTTTGGTCACGTTCCACTGGGCACCGCGGAACACGCCTTCGAGTTCCTGGATGATCTTGCCGTTGCCGCGAACCGGGCCGTCGAGGCGCTGCAGGTTGCAGTTGATGACGAAGATCAGGTTGTCCAGCTTCTCGCGGCCGGCCAGGGAGATCGCGCCCAGGGATTCCGGCTCGTCGCACTCGCCGTCGCCGAGGAAGCACCAGACTTTCTGTTTGCCTGGCTGGATGAAACCGCGGTGTTCCAGGTACTTCATGAAGCGTGCCTGGTAGATCGCCTGGATCGGGCCCAGACCCATCGATACGGTCGGGAACTGCCAAAAGTCAGGCATCAGCCAAGGGTGCGGGTAGGACGACAGGCCCTGACCGTCGACTTCCTGGCGGAAGTTGTTCATCTGGTCTTCGGTGATGCGGCCTTCCATGAATGCACGGGCGTAGACGCCTGGCGAGGTGTGGCCCTGGAAGTAGATCAGGTCGCCGCCGTGTTCGTCGGTCGGGGCCTGGAAGAAGTAGTTGAAGCCGATGTCGTACAGGGTCGCACTGGAAGCGAAGCTGGAGATGTGACCGCCCAGGTCAGAATCTTTCAGGTTCGTACGCATTACCATGGCCATCGCGTTCCAGCGTACCAGCGAGCGAATGCGGCGTTCCATGAACAGGTCGCCAGGCATGCGTGCTTCGTGGGTTACCGGGATGGTGTTGCGGTAAGGCGTGGTGATGGCGTAAGGCAACTGCGAACCGCTGCGGGTCGCGAGTTCACCCATACGGGTCATCAGATAGTGAGCACGGTCTTCGCCTTCTTTGTCGAGAACCGATTCCAGGGCGTCCAGCCATTCCTGGGTTTCGACGGGATCGAGGTCTTGCATGGCTTGCTCCAGGGCGGAAAGGCTACCAGAATCGGTTGCCTGAGTTAGCGACTGGCCTTGTGGGCAGACGTTTATGAATTCTTGGATTGCCGACAGGTTGTTCCGGCGGCGTGTAGTTTTACTACAAATCTTCCGGCATTTCAGCCTGCCTAATGTATATACGAGTAGTAAAACTACAGATGAGCGGCTTGTGGCCTCCGGCTGCGTTGTGAGAATAATCGTTAAGGTTGGTCTTTTTGCAACTACAAAAGGTAAAAGCTTGATGCTGGCTGCCAAGATTAGAGAAATTTCAGCTATTTCTAACTTTTGTTCGACACTCCGTCAGGTAGTGGGTTTTCGAAAACCACTACATGCAGCCCGATACACGCCGATCAAGGATAGACCATGAGCCTCCCGCCGATTGCCGAGCTGCCCGCCATTCTCCTGCCGTTTGTCACCCGCGCCGAGCAGTCGTTCCGGGCGGCTGTCGACACCCTGGACGATGACGGTGGGTTGACCACCTGGACACCGGAACGCTGGGCGCAATTCGCCCGTGTCACCGCCGCCAGCGATTTCGTGATTGAACAGAGTGTTCGTGACCCTTTGATGTTGCTGGAGCTGGTCCAATCCGGCGAACTGGACCGCCGCTTTGCGCCGGGCGAGTTGTGCGCACAGATTGCGAGCGCCGTGAGCGTGGCCGAGACCGACGACCAACTGGGCCGAGCCCTGCGCCGCCAGCGCGCACGCCATCAGGTGCGGATCATCTGGCGCGACCTGACCCGCCAGGCCGATCTGATCCAGACCTGCCGCGATCTGTCGGACATGGCCGATGCCAGTATCGATCAGGCTTATCAATGGTTGTATGTGCGCCATTGCCAGCAGTTCGGCGTGCCGACCGGGCGCCGCAGCGGCGAACCGCAGCAGATGGTTGTCCTCGGCATGGGCAAGCTGGGGGCGGTGGAGTTGAACCTGTCCTCGGACATCGACCTGATCTTTGCCTACCCCGAGGGCGGCGAAACCGTCGGCGTGAAACGCCCGCTGGATAACCAGGAGTTCTTCATTCGCCTGGGTCAGCGGCTGATCAAGGCGCTGGACCCGATGACCGTCGACGGCTTTGTATTCCGCGTCGACATGCGCTTGCGCCCCTACGGTTCGGCGGGCGCGCTGGTGCTGAGCTTCAACGCGCTGGAGCAGTACTACCAGGACCAGGGCCGCGACTGGGAACGCTACGCGATGATCAAGTCGCGGGTGGTGGCCGGCGACCAGGTGGCCGGCGCGCAACTGCAAGAGATGCTGCGGCCTTTCGTTTACCGGCGTTACCTGGACTTTTCGGCCATCGAAGCGCTGCGCACCATGAAGCAGTTGATCCAGCAGGAAGTGCGGCGCAAGGGCATGGCCGACAACATCAAGCTCGGCTCCGGCGGCATTCGTGAAGTCGAGTTCATTGCCCAGGCGTTCCAGCTTATTCACGGCGGCCGCGACCTGAGCTTGCAGCAACGTCCTCTATTAAAGGTACTGAGCACGCTCGAAGGTCAGGGTTACCTGCCGCCGGCGGTGATCAGCGAGCTGCGCGAAGGTTACGAATTCCTGCGTTACACCGAACATGCGATCCAGGCGATTGCCGACCGCCAGACGCAAATGCTGCCGGACGGTGCGCAGGATCAGGCGCGCATCGCGTTTATGCTCGGCTTTGCTGACTGGGACGCTTTCCACGAAAAATTGATGTTTTGGCGTGGCCGTGTGGCTTGGCACTTTGCGCAGGTCATCGCCGATCCCGATGAAGAGGAGGGGGGTGAAAGCGAAGTGGTGGTCGGCGGTGAATGGTTGCCGCTGTGGGAAGAGGCTCAGGACGATGAGGCCGCTTGCCGTCAATTGGAAGAGGGTGGTTTCAAGGATGCGCCAAACGCCTTGAAAACCTTGGCCAGCTTGCGCAGCAGCCCACAATTGCGGGCGATGCAGCGTCTGGGCCGCGAGCGTCTCGATGCCTTTATCCCCCGATTGCTGGCGCAGGCCGTGGAACATGACAATCCGGACCTGGTGCTGGAACGGGTGCTGCCATTGGTGGAAGCTGTGGCCCGTCGCTCCGCTTATCTAGTGCTGCTGACTGAGAACCCCGGCGCCTTGCGACGTTTGCTGACGCTGTGCGCGGCGAGTCCGTGGATCGCTGAACAAATCACCCGCTTCCCGCTGCTGCTCGACGAATTGCTCAATGAAGGCCGGCTGTTCAAGCCACCATTGGCGCCGGAGCTTGCCGCTGAATTGCGCGAACGCCTGACGCGAATTCCCGAAGACGACCTCGAACAACAGATGGAAGCCCTGCGTCATTTCAAGCTGGCGCACCGCTTGCGCGTGGCCGCCTCGGAAATCGCCGGCAGCCTGCCGCTGATGAAAGTCAGCGATTACCTGACCTGGCTTGCCGAAGCGATTCTTGAACAAGTGCTGGCGCTGGCCTGGCGCCAAACCGTGGCCAAGTACGGTACGCCGTTGCGCACGGACGGGTCGTTGTGCGACCCCGGCTTCATCATTGTCGGTTACGGGAAAGTCGGCGGCCTGGAACTCGGGCATGGTTCGGACCTGGACCTGGTGTTCATCCACGACGGTGATCCGCAGGCGGAAACCGACGGACCAAAGCCCATCGATGGCGCGCAATTTTTCACCCGGCTGGGGCAGCGGATCATTCACTTGCTGACTGCGCAGACCAACTCCGGTCAGCTATATGAAGTGGACATGCGTCTGCGACCGTCCGGTGCGTCGGGTTTGCTGGTGAGCTCCCTGGGGGCGTTTGCCCGTTATCAGGAGAACGAAGCCTGGACTTGGGAGCACCAGGCACTGGTGCGCGCGCGGGTGCTGGTGGGCAGCCAGGATGTTGGCCAGGCCTTCGAGAAAGTCCGCGCCGCGATCCTGGGCAAGGCGCGTGATCTTCCGACCTTGCGCCAGGAGGTCAGCGAGATGCGCGCCAAGATGCGCGATAACCTCGGCAGCAAGAGCACGGCGGCCGGCACCGGGGCAAATGCCTTCGAAGCCACGGCGCCGTTCGATATCAAGCAGGACGCCGGAGGTATCGTCGATATTGAATTTATGGTGCAATACGCGGCCCTGGCGTGGTCCGAAACACATCCGCCACTGCTGCGCTGGACGGATAATATCCGCATTCTGGAAGAGCTGGAGCATGAAGGTCTGATGCCCGTCGAAGATGCCAGCCTGTTGCGTGAAGCGTATAAGGCTTATCGCTCCGCCGCCCACCGGCAGGCCTTGCAGAAGGACCCTGGGGTCATACCGGGCGACCAGTTCTCGGACGAACGGCGCCAGGTCATGCGGATTTGGCGTGAGCTGGGGTTAAGCTGAAACGGGATATTTGATACGCCGATATCCCTTGTAGGAGCGAGCTTGCTCGCGATGGTCGTTAACGATAACGCGGCGAGCCTGGCGCCCCGCGGCGTTCTCGGATGCTTCGCGAGCAAGCTCGCTCCTACAGGAGTAGATCTGCGGTGTTACGCAGATCGAGTTACACCCAATACCCATGTGGGAGCGAGCCTGCTCGCGATAGCGCAGTGACAGTCGACAGCAATGTTGAAGGTGATGACCCATCGCAAGCTGCCATGCTCCCACAGAAATTTTCGAGGCGGGGAGGCGTAGGCCTCCCCGGTTCGTTTATGGAAACCACATGAAAATTCTGATCGTTGGGCCCAGTTGGGTCGGTGACATGGTGATGGCGCAGACACTTTTCCAGTGTCTGAAACAACGCCACCCGCAATGCGAAATCGACGTGCTGGCCCCCGAGTGGAGCCGGCCGATTCTTGAGCGCATGCCCGAAGTTCGCCAGGCCTTGAGCTTCCCGCTCGGTCACGGCGTGCTGGAGTTGGCAACGCGTCGGCGCATCGGCAAATCCCTGGCCGGCCAGTACGACCAGGCGATCCTGCTGCCCAATTCCCTGAAGTCGGCACTGGTGCCGTTTTTTGCCGGTATCCCCAAGCGCACCGGCTGGCGCGGTGAGTTCCGCTATGGCTTGCTCAACGACGTGCGCACGCTGGACAAAGACCGTTACCCGCTGATGATCGAGCGCTTCATGGCCCTGGCCTTCGAGCCGGGTGTCGAGTTGCCACAGCCTTACCCGCGCCCGACCTTGCAGATCGACCCAGTGACCCGCGAAGCGGCACTGGCCAAGTTCGGCCTGACCCTCGACCGCCCGGTGCTGGTCCTATGCCCTGGCGCCGAATTTGGCGAAGCCAAGCGCTGGCCTTCGGAGCATTACGCGAAGGTCGCCGAAGCGAAGATTCGCGACGGTTGGCAGGTCTGGTTATTCGGTTCGAAAAACGATCACGCCGTGGGCGAAGACATCCGCGCACGCCTGATTCCCGGCTTGCGTGAGGAGTCGGTCAACCTCAGTGGCGGCACCTCGCTGGCCGAAGCCATTGACCTGATGTCTTGCGCCGATTCAGTGGTGTCCAACGACTCCGGCCTGATGCACGTCGCCGCGGCGCTGAACCGCCCGTTGGTGGCGGTCTACGGTTCGACGTCGCCAGGCTTCACGCCACCGTTGGCCGAGCACGTGGAAATCGTCCGCCTGGGCATCGAGTGCAGCCCCTGCTTCGATCGCACCTGCCGCTTCGGTCATTACAACTGCCTGCGCCAGCTCATGCCGCAAGCGGTGAACGAAGCTTTGCAGCGGTTGCAGGGCACTCCGGTCGAGGTCCAATAGTTTGCGGGTTCTGTTGATCAAGACTTCATCGCTGGGCGACGTCATTCATGCGTTGCCCGCGTTGACCGACGCGGCGCGGGCGATTCCCGGCATCAAGTTCGACTGGGTGGTGGAAGAGGGCTTTGCCGAAATTCCGACTTGGCATCCAGCGGTGGGCAAGGTGATTCCGGTGGCGATCCGTCGCTGGCGCAAAAACATCTGGCAGACCATCAAGCGCGGCGAGTGGAAGCACTTCAAGCAAAGCGTGCGCGCCACGAAATACGACTTGGTGATCGATGCCCAGGGCCTGCTGAAAAGCGCCTGGCTGACCCGTTACGTCAAGGCGCCGGTGGCCGGCCTCGATAAAAGCTCGGCGCGCGAACCCATCGCTGCACGCTTTTACGATCGCCGGCTGGCCGTTGCCCGTGGTCAGCATGCGGTTGAGCGTGTGCGCCAACTGTTCGCCATCGCTCTGGGCTATGACTTGCCCAAAGGCCTGGGCGATTACGGCCTGAGTGTCGAGCGCCTGGTGGAATTGCCGCGCAAGAACCCTTACGTGCTGTTCCTGCATGGCACCACGTGGGACACCAAGCACTGGCCCGAAGCCTATTGGCGCGAACTGACCGAGCGCGTCGGTTACCTCGGTGTCGGGGTGAAGCTGCCTTGGGGCAATGCCGTGGAGAAGGCCCGCGCCGAGCGCATCGCCGCCGGTTTCAAGCATGCCGAAGTGCTGCCGAAACTGAACCTGGCCGGTGTCGGCAAGGTGCTGGCCGGCGCGCAGGCCTGTGTGGCGGTGGACACTGGCCTGGGCCACCTGGCTGCCGCACTGGACGTGCCGACGCTGTCGCTGTTCGGCCCGACCAACCCGGGCCTGACCGGTGCCTACGGCAAGGTGCAGATTCACCTGGCCAGCGATTTCCCGTGTGCGCCGTGCCTGCAAAAGAAATGTACCTATCAACCGACGGCCGACGATGCCCGTCAGTTTGACCTGAAGCGCGAGTGGCCCCTGTGCTTCACGCGCCTGAATCCCGAGCGTGTCGCCAGCCGACTGAGCACGTTGTTAATGGCTGAGGAGCTGCGCTGATGCAATTGGCATTTGTCCTGTACAAGTATTTTCCGTTCGGCGGCTTGCAGCGCGATTTCATGCGCATTGCGCTTGAGTGCCAGAAGCGCGGCCACCAGATTCGCGTCTACACGCTGATCTGGGAGGGTGACATCCCGCCGGGCTTTGAAGTGCTGGTGGCGCCGGTCAAGGCGTTCTTCAACCATCGGCGCAACGAAAAGCTCAGCGAGTGGATGGAAGCGGACCTGGCCAAGCGTCCAGTCGACCGCCTGATCGGTTTCAACAAGATGCCGGGCCTGGACGTCTACTACGCCGCCGACGGTTGCTTCGAAGACAAGGCGCAGAACCTGCGTAACTCGCTGTATCGCCGCTGGGGCCGCTATCGCCACTTCGCCGAATACGAGCGCGCCGTGTTCGCCAAGGATGCGAAGACCGAAGTGCTGATGATTTCCGAAGTCCAGCAGCCGCTGTTCATCAAGCATTACGACACGCCGCTGGAACGCTTCCACCTGCTGCCGCCAGGCATTGCACAGGACCGTCGTCGGCCGGCCGATGCCGACGAAATTCGTGCAGGCTTTCGCGCCGAATTCGGCCTCAAGGACGACGACCTGCTGCTGGTACAAATCGGCTCCGGGTTCAAGACCAAAGGCGTGGACCGCAGCCTCAAGGCGCTGGCGGCATTGCCCGCCGAGCTGAGAAAACGCACCCGGCTGTTTGTAATTGGCCAGGATGACCCCAAGTTATTCCAGGTGCAGAGTGCAACATTGGGGCTGGGCGATAACGTCACGTTCCTCAAGGGGCGCAGCGATATCCCGCGCTTCCTGCTGGGTGCCGACCTGTTGATCCACCCGGCGTACAACGAAAACACCGGGACGGTGTTGCTAGAAGCACTGGTGGCCGGCTTGCCGGTGCTGGTGAGCGCGGTGTGCGGTTACGCCCATTACATTGCCGAGGCCGATGCCGGCCGGGTGCTCGACGAGCCGTTCGACCAGGCGCAACTGACGCAATACCTGACCGGCATGTTGAGCGACGCTCAAGCGCGGGCGGCCTGGAGCCGCAATGGCCTGGCCTTCGCCGAAACGGCCGACCTCTACAGCATGCCGCAGCACGCGGCCGATGTGATTCTGGCGGAGCACGCTTAAATGAAGTTGATGCTGGCTGAACCGTTCAAGAGCCTCTGGGCCGGACGCGACCCGTTCGCCGAAGTCGAGGGGCTTGAGGGCGAGGTGTACCGCGAGCTGGAAGCGCGCCGGACATTACGCACGGAAGTCGACGGCAACGGGTTTTTCGTGAAAATCCACCGGGGTATCGGCTGGGGCGAAATCTTCAAGAACCTGCTCACGGCCAAGTTGCCTGTACTGGGCGCCGGCCAGGAGTGGCAGGCCATTCAGCGCTTGCAGGAAGTCGGCGTGCCGACCATGACCGCCGTCGCGTATGGCGAGAAGGGCAGCAACCCGGCGGACCAGCACTCGTTCATCGTCACCGAAGAGCTGGCACCAACGGTCAGCCTCGAAGATTTCAGCATCAACTGGATCAAGCAGCCGCCGCCGCCTGCGCTCAAGCGCGCGCTGATCGCCGAAGTCGCCCGCATGACCGGCATGATGCACCGCGCCGGGGTCAACCACCGCGACTGCTACATCTGCCATTTCCTGCTGCACACCGACAAACCGGTGACTGCCGACGACTTCAAGCTCTCGGTGATCGATCTGCACCGCGCCCAGACCCGCCCGGCGATCACTTCGCGTTGGCGTAACAAGGACCTGGCTGCGCTGTACTTTTCCGCGCTGGACATCGGCCTGACCCGCCGTGACAAGCTGCGATTCCTCAAGGGTTATTTCCAGCAACCGCTGCGACAGATCCTCAGCGAAGAAGCGCCTTTGCTGGCCTGGCTCGAAGGCAAGGCCAACAAGCTCTACGAGCGTAAACAGCGATACGGGGATGCGCTCTGATGTCGGGTTGGAAACTGGAACCGGCCTACAGCGATCTGGCAGAAGACTTCGGCAGCCTTGAGGCCGTCTTTGCCCTTCAGGGCGAGCGCTTGACCAAGGACCCTCTGTCCGAGGTCATTCGTGTGCAGCGCAATGGCGTGAACTATTACGTCAAGCGTTACGTGGGGGCTGGTAAAGGCCTGCGCCGTTACCTCGGCAAGCCTCGGGTAAAGATGGAATGGCAGAACCTCAAGCGCTTCGCCAAGTGGGGTATTCCCACGGCCGAAGTGGTGGCCTGGGGCTTGGAACGGCGCGGTGCGGCTTACGATCGCGGTGCGATGATTACCCGCGAGCTGCCGCACACCGAAGACTTGTCGGCGCTGGCTGAAAGAAACGACCCGAAACTGGCTGATCGCGCCTGGGTCGATAGCGTCAGTCGTCAGTTGGCCCGGTACACCCGTACTATGCACGACCACCGTTTCACCCATAACGATCTGAAGTGGCGCAACCTGCTGATCGACGATCAGGCCCGGCTGTTTTTGATCGATTGCCCCAACGGCGATTTCTGGCGCGGTTTCTGGCTCAAGTACCGCATCACCAAGGATCTGGCGTGCCTGGACAAGGTCGCCAAGTATCAACTGTCGGCGACCCAGCGCCTGCGCTTTTACCTGCAATACCGCAACCGGACCCGGCTCAACGCCGCGGACAAGCAACGTATCCGGCATGTGGTGAGATTTTTCGAGGGACGCGAATGACTGATTTCCTGGCCGCTGAAGACCGTGCGCTGCTTGAGCGCCATGGCCTCGGCACGTTCGAGGCCCTGTGGGCCAAACAGCTCGACGCGGTGGACGAACCCAACACCGGTCGCGGCGGCTGGAGCAGCGTGTTTCGGCTGGACCTGGAAGGGCATGGCTTCTACCTCAAGCGCCAGAGCAATTACCTGACCCGCACCTTGCGCGCACCGTTCGGCGAGCCGAGTTTTGCCCGCGAATTTCGCAACATTTCCCGTTACCGCAAGATGGGCATTCCGGCGCTGGACGCGGTGTTCTACGGCGAGCGCAAGGTCGATGGCGAAGTGCGCGCGATCCTGATGACTCGTGCCCTAGACGGTTGGGATGACCTGGACTCGCTGTTGCAACGCTGGAACGAACTGAGCCCTGAGCAGCACTCGGAAATCCTCAAGGCCAGTGGCGAACTGGCGCGGCAACTGCACGCTGCACGCCAGGTGCACGGTTGCTTCTACCCCAAGCACATTTTCATGCGTGCCAGCGGCAACGGCTATCAGGCCCAGTTGATCGACCTGGAAAAGACCCGCCCGCTGTTGTACGGGCAGCGTGACCGGATCAAGGACCTGGAGCCGTTGACCCGTCGCGCACCCGAGTGGGGCGATTCTGCGCTGCGCGAGTTGCTGGCTGCCTACCTCGATCAACCGCAGGGCAGCTCGCTGATCGACAGTTGGCTACAGCGTTTGACGGCGCGACGCAGTCAGAAGGGGCCGCGCTGATGCGTTTGTCTGAACTCAAATCTGCCGGCCGCACGCCGAATTTGCCACTGAACGTCTCGCTGGCCGATGCCGCCGGCCCCGCCGATCTGCAACTGCTGAGTCTGTTGCGGGTGTTGCCCGGGCAGCGTTATGTCGGTGCCGGCGTCTGGCGTGGACGGCCGGTGCTGGCCAAATTGCTGGTCGGCAGCAAGGCTGCACGGCATTTCCAGCGTGAACTGGATGGCGTGCGCTTGCTGGCCGCTCAAGGATTGACCACGCCGCAGCTGTTGGCCGATGGCCTGAAAGAAGGCGAGGGTGGCTGGCTGCTGTTCGAGTTTCTGGAAAGCGCCGAAAGCCTGGGCGATACCTGGAAGCAGGTTGAGCAACAACCCGTACTGTCCGATGGGCAAGGGGCGGTACTGGCCGAGGCCTTGGGCGCCATCGGTCAGATGCACCGCAAGGGCCTGTGGCAGGAAGACCTGCATCTGGACAATCTGCTGCGCCAGCGCGGTCGCCTGTATCTGATCGATGGCGCCGGGATTTGCTCTGAAACGCCGGGGCAGCCACTGTCGCGGCAGAAAGTCCTGGAGAACCTCGGGGTATTTTTCGCCCAGCTGCCGAAGTCGATTGAGCCGTTCATTGAAGAGTTGCTGGTGTATTACCTCCTGAGCAACGGCGAACACGCCTTGCCCATGGAAGCGTTGCAGAAGCAGATCGACAAGGTCCGCCACTGGCGTCTCAAGGACTTCCTGAACAAGGTCGGTCGCGAGTGCACGCTGTTCAGCGTCCAGCGCGGGGCCTTCGGATTGCGGGCGATTCGACGGGAAGAAGAAGCGTCGATGCTGCCGGTGCTGGAGCGGGCCGATGCCTTGCTCGATCAGGGTCACCTGTACAAGACCGGCGGTGCGGCGAGTGTTGGGAAGGTCGAGGTCGATGGTCGCACGCTGGTGATCAAACGCTACAACATCAAGGGGTTTGCCCACTGGCTCAAGCGTTTCTGGCGTCCGAGCCGGGCCTGGCATTCGTGGCGCGAGGGCAATCGCCTGGCGTTCCTCGGCATCGCCACCCCCACGCCGCTGGCATTGCTCGAAAAGCGCTTCTTGTGGCTGCGCAGCCGGGCTTACTTGATTACCGAGTATCTGCCGGGGCCAGACATCATCGAGCGTTTTGCGCCCTATGTTGAGCGTGGCGATGCGCCGCAAGCCGAACTGTTGGCGCTGGAGCACCTGTTTGCCGAGTTGATTCGCCTGCGCATCAGCCATGGCGATTTCAAGGGTCACAACCTGTTCTGGCAGCAGGATCGCTGGGCCTTGATCGACCTCGATTCGATGTGCCAACACGGCTCCCTCGGCAGCTTCGCCCCGGCGTATGCGAGGGATCGCGCACGGTTCATGCGCAACTGGCCTGAAAGCAGCGCGCTGTATCAGGTGATCGATCAGCGTTTACCCAGGGATATTTCCAGCGCTGGCTGAAGCCTTTCGCGAGCAGGCTCGCTCCTACAGTGGATCAAGGTGCACACAAAACCCTGTAGGAGCGAGCCTGCTCGCGAAGGGGCCATAACTGCCACCGACAAGTTCCTATGAACCGTCCTACGCAATCTTCGGAAGCCATGAACTGTGGCCGCAGTCACTCCGATGCTAGCTTGCCTGACGTTCTCCGAGGGCAAGCTATGACGATCAAAATGGCCGTTTCATCGGGTGTCTTGTGCATTTCCCTCATGGGCTGCGGGACCGCCGCCACCGTGCTTCAAGATGAAGCCGACGCCGCGCAGGGGCTACGCAGGCAAAAGACCTATTGCCAGTCTATTGCGCGGGTGTACAGCGGCCTGGCTTATGACTTCTGCATATTGAATGCCCCGCCGGACCCTACCGGCATCCTTGTGCCGCTGGTCCTGGTTGACTTGGCCCTGTCTGGCGCGCTGGACACGGTGGTCTTGCCGTACACGATTTATCGGCAAAGCGTGGATGGCAACATCCGGATCTATTGGCGACCGGCACGCGGATAAGACCCATGAGGTCCCCTGCGCCATTGCTTGCCACTTGCGGCTAGAGGTTTGCCGCTGCTTTTACGCTATAATCCCGCCCTTTAGCTGTCTCTCGCCCCTTGCGAGGGCACATTAATTTTTGAGGCGCTTGCGCCTGCACGCAGACTAAAGAGGCTAGACCCCTGTGGCATTGACGATTCTTGGCCTGTCCGGCGCCCTTAGCCATGATCCTTCCGCAGCCCTGTACATCGACGGCAAGCTGGTCGCGGCCGCAGAAGAAGAGCGCTTCGTACGCGATAAACATGCAAAGAACCGCATGCCCTACGAATCGGCGAAATTCTGCCTGGAACAGGCCGGCATCAAGCCGTCCGACGTTGACGTTGTAGCGATTCCATTCGCCCCGATCAGCCTGTTCGGCAAGGCCCGCTGGCAGTACGCCAAGCGTTACTGGTACGCCCCGGACCGTGCACTCGACGCGATCCTGATGGGCAACCGTCGCTACAAGCGCTATCGCAACAAGATCGTCTGGTGCCTGGAGCAACTGGGTTTTGATCCGAAGAAGATCAAGATCGAACCGGTCGAACACCACCTGGCCCACGCCTCCAGCGCTTATCACTGCTCCGGTTTCAAAGAGAAAACCGCGATCCTGGGCATCGACGGCAAGGGCGAGTACGCCACGACCTTCTTCGGGTATGGCGAAAACGGCAAGATCCACAAGATCAAGGAGTTCTTCGATCCGGACTCCCTCGGCGGACTGTACGGCGCGATCACCGAGTTCCTCGGTTTCGACATGCTCGACGGTGAGTTCAAGGTCATGGGCATGGCGCCGTACGGCGACGCCAGCAAGTACGATTTCTCGCGTCTGGCCTCGTTTGAAAACGGCGAGCTGGTGATCAACACCGACTACGCCAACGTCATCGGCCTGCGCCGCTACAAAGAGAAGGGCAAGGGTTACTACTTCTCGCCGAAGCTGATCGAGTGGCTGGGTCCGAAGCGCGAAGGCGACATCGCCGACGAGCCGTACATCCACTACGCCGCCAGCATTCAAGCGCTGTTCGAAAAAATCTCGTTGCAGATGATCGACCACTACCTGGGCGACGTGCTCAAGGAAACCGGCAAGCTGGCCTATGCCGGTGGCTGTGCGTTGAACGTCAAGCTCAACCAGAAAATCATCGCGCGCGACGACGTCAAGGAGCTGTTCGTGCAGCCTGCATCCGGCGACGCCGGCACTGCGGTGGGCGCCGCGGCCTATGTGTCCCATGCTCGTGGCGTGCCGGTCGAGAAGATGGAACACGTCTACCTCGGCCCGTCGTACAGCAACGAAGACGTGATCGCGGCCTGTGCCCGTCATGAGAACAAGCCCGCCTGGCGCAAGCTGGACAACATGCCGGAGCAGATCGCCAAGATCATGGTCGACGGCAACCCGGTGGCCTGGTTCCAGGGCCGCATGGAGTTCGGTCCGCGTGCACTGGGCGGTCGTTCGATCATCGGTTGCCCGAGCATTCCCGGCGTGGCTGACCGCATCAACCACCAGATCAAGTTCCGCGAGCGCTGGAGGCCTTTCTGCCCGTCGATGCTCGACACCGTCGCGCCACAGATGATCAAGATCGATCACCCGGCGCCGTTCATGACGTTCACCTTTGAAGTGGCGGAAGAATGGAAGACCCGCGTGCCGGAAGTCGTCCACGAAGACGGCACCTCGCGCGCCCAGGTGCTCAAGCGCGAATACAACCCGCGCTACTACGACATGATGAAAGCGCTGGAAGTACTGACCGGCAATGGCGTGTCGCTCAACACCTCGCTCAACCGTCGCGGCGAGCCAATGATCTGCTCGCCGACCGACGCGCTGAACATGTTCTTCGGATCGGATCTACAGTATCTGATCATGGAAGACATTCTGGTGGTCAAAGAGGGCGCGAACGCCTATGACACGTTCGGCTGAACGCCATGTGCTGCAGTTTTGTCACGGCTATGACGGGCCGTTCCTGGACTGCGCACGGCAGTACGCCAGCCTGTTCGCGGGGACCGGTTATCGAGTGACCACGGTGTTTCTCACCGGGGTTGCCGATGCCGACGTCGCCGTGGGCTGCGCTTCCGATGAAGTGTTGTTCATGGAATACAGCTCCAAGGCCATTCGTGGCCTGAAGCTGGGCGCCATCGCCGATCTGCGCAAGATCGCCGCCTCGCGCAATTTCAGTTTCTGCATCGCCCACCGTTTCAAACCCATCTATATCGCTTTGCTCGGTACGTCGTTGCCGGTCATTGGCGTGCACCACGGGTTTGAAGACTACAAGCGCGGCAGCCGCAAACTGTTTGCGCACATTTTCCGCAAGCGCCTGAGCCTGCTCGGTGTGTCTGATGCCGTGCGCGACGACATGCGCCGTTGCCTGCCGAAGTGGCCAACTGCGCGAATCCAGACCCTGTACAACCGGATCGACGTGGACGCGTTGCAGGCGACCCAGGTGTCGGCGCAAGAGGCCAGGGAAACCCTCGGTCTGGCGGCGGATGCGTGGATCGTCGGCAATGTCGGGCGGCTGCATCCGGACAAGGACCAGGCCACGCTGCTGGACGGTTTCGCCGAAGCGTTGCCAGGCTTGCCGGCCAACAGCCAACTGGTGATTCTCGGCAAGGGGCGGCTGGAGGACGAACTCAAGGCGCAGGCCCGCGAGCTGGGCATTGGTGACCGGGTGCTGTTCCTTGGCCAGGTGCCGGATGCGCGCAATTACTTCCGCGCCTTCGACGTTTTCGCCCTGAGTTCCGACAACGAGCCGTTCGGCATGGTGTTGCTCGAAGCCATGGCTGCCGGTGTGCCGTTGCTGGCCACCGCCTGCGGCGGCGCCAAGGAAGTGGTCGAAGGCGTGGGCATCCTGTTCCCGCTGGGCGATGCCAGGCATCTGGCGCAAGGGCTGCACCATCTGGCCGCGATGGATGAGCAGCAACGCCGCCAGTGTGCCGAGATGATGCTCGATCGCTTGCGTGAGCGCTTCTCCGATCGCGCCGTGCGCGACACTTTCTGGCATTTGCCGCACGTTACCGAACTGGCACCGAGGGGCTGATGCTCAACCGATTTCAAGGCTGGCGCGAGCGTGGCTGGGCGGTCGTCGACGCGTCGACTTACGCCGACACCTGGCAGCGTTATGGCGGCAGCGTCGCAACGCATCCCATGGTGGTCGAGCGGCTGGCGCAACTGGCCGATATTCCTGTGCGTTACCTGGCGTGGATGCAGGGCGATGAAGTAAAGGCCGCCATTGCGACCTGGGGCCGCGACCTGGCCTTGTCCAAGGACGTGCTCAAGCGTCGCGGCAAGAAAGGCCTGTTCGACCTGGGCAACGCCGAGATCATTCTGCCCGCCGCCGACGATACCCAGGCGCCGTTGCGCCATCGCGGCCGCTACCTGTCGGCGCTGAACGAAGGCCGGTTTGCCGGCATCAGGCTGCAGGCCGAACAACTGGCCATGGCCCGTACCCCCGAAGAATTGTCGAAGAAATTCCGCTACAACCAGCGCCGTGAATTGCGCCTGCTGGAAGAGGCCGGTGGCGTGGTGCGGCCGGTGTCCGAGTTTTCCAGTGCAGAGCTCGCGGCGATTTATTGCGATCTGTTCCAGCGTCGCTGGGGTTTCCCGGCGACCGGTGCCGAACGCATGGCGGACGTGATCGAATTGCTGCGCGACTTGTTGATCGGCTCGGTGATTTTCCTGGGCAATGCGCCGATAGCCATTCAACTGGTGTACCGCGTCGAAACCCCGCAATGGATCAGCGTCGAGTACATCAATGGCGGCGTCGATCCCGAAACCCGCGAGTTCAGCCCCGGCAGCGTGCTGAGTTTCCTCAACACGCAAAGCGCGTGGGAGCATGCCCGGGCGCAGGGCAAACCGTTGCGCTTTTCCTTCGGTCGCGCCGATCGTGAATACAAGGATCGCTGGTGCAATCCTGTGCCGGTTTTCACCGTATGAGCCAAGCCATGAGCCGCAAACAGCAACTGCTCAAGCGCCATCGGCGCACTAAACGCATCGGCCTGTTGATTGCGCTGGTGCTGTTGATCGTCATCGGCGTGCTGGTGGCCTGGTGGTTGCCGCCGGTCTTGGCGGTGCTCGGCTGGATCGCCCACGAAGCCTGGTTTGCCGATCACCTGTTCTACTCGCCCAAAGACGATTACCAATACAGCTTTCCCCCGTACACGCCGCAGCCCAAGGTGCACCTGAGCGGTGAACATTTGCGCCTGGACGAGGGCGTGATGCTGGTCGATGACGCGACGCTGGTTTTGGCGGTGCGGGTCAAAAGCACGTGGCTGGGACGGTTTATCGATCCGGTCGTCGAGTTGGCAGGCGGCGACAACCCTGACCGGCAGACCTTCGAACGCGGCGTAAACGGCCTGCGCTACCTCAATCTCAGTGGCCAGGCTCAGGCGCTGTCCCGTGGTCAGCTGCGCTTGCGCGGACGTTTCTGTCGTGTGTTCGGTGAGCCTGTGCTGTGGGCACTGGAGCATCCCGATTACCGGCGTCAGCGGGTGATGGTCATCGCACCTCACGCCGATGACGCCGAACTGGCCGCCTATGGCTTGTACAGCCAGGCCGACGAGACCTGGATCGTCACGCTGACCGCCGGCGAAATCGAAGCCGAACACTATCAGCAGATGGGCCTGAACAAGGTCGAGGCGGCGCGTTTAAAAGGTCGCTTGCGTGCCTGGGACAGCATCGCCGTGCCGCGTTGGGCCGGTGTGCCTGAGGCCCACTGCGTACAACTGGGGTATTTCTGCCTGCAACTGGCGAGCATGCAGGCCGCGCCTGGTGTGCCGGCGGGCTCGCGGGAAGCGGACCTGAGCGACACCCGGCTGTTCCGCCAGTTGAATCCTTTCGCGCTGCCGGGCGATGCCGACGGCGCGCCGACCTGGAACAACCTGCTGGCCGATCTGCGCGAGTTGCTGCTGCGGGCCCGGCCGGAGGTCATCGTCCTGCCGCATCCGACCCTCGATCCGCATCCCGATCATGTCTGCGCCCAGGCGGCCGTACTCGAAGCCCTGCAAGGCCTGGACTGGCAACCGACCACGTTGCTGGGCTACGCCAACCACTTGCACGACAACGACCGTTGGCCGATGGGCAATGCCGGTGACGGCGTCGCCCTGCCGCCGGCCTTTGATCCGGCCCAGGCGATGCAGCCCTTCTGCCTGCCGATGTCGCTGGAGCAACAGCGGGACAAGGCCATGGCGCTGGGCATGATGCACGACCTGCAACCGACAATGCCGTTCAAGCGGCGCCTGCGTCGGTTGATCCAGAGGCTGTTGGCCGGCCGGTTGCCGCCCACCTATGGCGAGAACGAGTTCTTTCGCAAGGCAGTCCGGCGCCACGAGCTTTTGTGGTCCCTCAAGCACACACCAGGCAATGTTTCTCAGCGGGGAGAGTTATGAGTCAGCGGTCGAAGGTTCTGCAATTGCAGCCAGACTACAACGTCAAGGCCCATGATTTCGCCGACCTCGCGGAGCAGATCGTCAAGGCCCTGCCCGGCGATCGCTATGAAGTGATCGCAGCGTTCCTGCGCGGCAAGCCGGGGCCGGGCGAGGCGGTGAGCCGCGCCGACCGTTCGGTGTACTTCGAGTTTTCCGACAAGTCCCTCAAGGGCATGCGCCTGCGGGCGATGTGGCAGCTGTACAAGTTCTGCCGTCGGGAAAAATTCGACGTGGTGATCTGCAACCGCTTCAAACCGGTGAACATGATGCTGGCGCTCAACCGCTGGCTGAAAGTGCCGTTGTGCATCGGCATTTCCCACGGCTTCGGCGAGTACGACCGGTTTTACCGGCGCCGCCAGACCCAGCGCCTCATCGATCGTCACTGGCGTTTTGTCGGCGTGTCGCCGGCGGTGAAGCAGTATCTGCTGGACTGTGACTGCGGCTTCACCGACCAGAACACCTATGCCATCACCAATGCCATCGACATCGAGCAGGCCGAAGCCTTGCAGCACAGCCGCGAGAAGGCCCGTGAAATGCTCGGCATCGATCCGTCGGTGCGGCTGATCGGTGCTCTGGGGCGACTGGTGCCGGTCAAGGGCCACATCTATTTGCTGCAAGCTTTCGCGGCGCTCAAGGACAAATACCCGAATACTCAGCTGGCGATCATCGGTGCCGGTCGCGAAGAGTCGCGCCTGGCCGCGGAAATCGACCGCCTCGGCCTCAGTGGTCGCGCGCACTTGCTGGGCTTCAAGGAAATCGCCTTGCAGTACATCCGCGCCTTCGACATCTGGACCATGCCCTCCCTGGCCGAAGGCCTCGGGCTGGCACTGCTTGAAGGCATGAGCGGGCATTTGCCGGTGATTGCCTCGAACGTGCCGGCCATGTTGCCGCTCATCGAGGGCGCGGGTGGCCTGGCGATTACGCCGAAGGACGTGCCCACCCTGCAAGCGGCGCTGGACACTTACCTCGGGCTGCCGGATGACGCGCTCAAGGCCAAGGGCGAGCAGGCTTTCCAATACCTGCAACAACACCACGACATCGAAGTGTTCCGCCAGGAATACCTGGACCTGATCGATTCCGGCCTGGCACAGGCCCGCAAGGAACAGCCATGAGCGACGCGCAACCCATCGTCACGGTCATCATTGCGTCGTACAACCATGGCCGCTATATCGAGGAGAGCATTCTCAGCGTTCTCAACCAGACCTATCCGAACATCGAGTTGCTGGTGGTCGATGATGGCTCCAAGGACGACAGTGTCGAGCGGATCAAGGCGTTGCAGGCCATCCACGGTTTCGACCTCCGGGTCCAGGAAAACCAGGGGCTGACCAACACCCTCAACGGTGCGATTGCCCGGGCCAAGGGCAGCCTGATCGTGCCATTCGGTTCCGATGACATCATGCTGCCCGAACGTATCGCGATTCAGGTCGCGCACATGGACGGCAAGCCCGAGGTCGGCATTTGTGCCGGCAACATCGAGCTGATCGATGCTGATGGCAATCTCTATCCGGAAAAACGCCAACGCCGGGACGTGCCGTTCCGTCGCCTGGACTTCGATGACATGTTCCTGGAGCGCAAGCCGTACCCGCCAGCACCGACGCTGATGATCCGTCGCGAAGCCCTGGACAAGGTGGGTGGATTCGACCCGACCATTCGCCTGGAAGACCTGTTGATCGAACTGAAAGTGACCCATGCCGGTTACTTCATCGATGGCCTGGGCGTGTTGATGGCGCGCTATCGCAAGCACGCCACCAACTCCTACAAGAACCACCGGTTCATGATCGACAGCATCCTGCGCACCTATGCGCTCTTCAGCGATCACCCGCTGTATGACGAGGTGCGCTACAAGTTTCTCAATTCCATGTTCCTCAAGACCGCCAACCGCGACCGCAAGCTGGCGCGCGAGTTGCTGGCGCAGATACCGTTCAAGGCCTGGAACAAGAAAACCTGGCGTGGGTTGGGCCGGATGTACTTCTCGCGGATCGAGAAAGACTGAGCCGCCGCGGGCAGCGGCTCATCCCGGTGAAGTGCTAGCCTTGCTGAGCAGTCTTTTGCGAAGCCGCTTTGCGCTGCTTGTTTTGGCGCAGCCAGATCACGGTTCGCTTGCCGGCATCGATGCCTGGCTTTTCGAGGTACACGTAAGTCAGGCTACTGATGACGATCAGCAGGCAACTGCACACGGCCATCAGTGGCAGGAAGACCCAGGCATCGCGGCTGTCCAGGTGCAGCAGTGGCGGTAGTCGCTGTACCAGTACCCAGAGCACGTAACCGTGCAGCAAGTAAGTGCTGTAGCTGATTTCCCCCAGCCAGCGGATGCCGCGCGGTCGCAAAGCGCCGAACAAGGTGTTGCCCGAGGCCACAATCACAAAAAACAGCGACATCAACAAAATCGGTGCAGTGCTGAAGGCGCGGTTGAAGGCCGTGAACGCAATGATTACCGCCAGCAGGGCAACGGCTCCTGCCAATGGGGTTTTACCCCAGGCGAGCAATGGCGGCCGGCGTATCCAGTACGCTGCTGCGATGCCGCCGAGAAAACTGGCGAGGAAATGCTTCTTCAGCGAGTGTTCCAGGCCAACGATCTCATACAGGGCGTAAATACCGATCAGGCACAGCAGCGTCTGCTTCCAACTGCCTCGATAAATGAACACCATGCCGGCCAGTGGCAGTGCCAGGTAAAAGAACACCTCGTAACCCAGCGTCCAGGTGACATTGGAGATCAGCATCCCCGTCTGGTGGTACAGGTTGACGTCTGGTCGGTCGAAGGTCAGCCAGGCCATGAACTGGCCAAGGAATTCCAGGCCGGAGACCTTGAGTTCCCAGCCCTGCAAATAGAACACGGTGACAAATACAGTCAACATCAGTGGCAGGTAGAGCGGGTAAAGGCGAAACAGCCGTGATACCGCAAACGCCAGCCAGTCGTGTTGCCGGCCGTGGGTCAGCAAACGGTCCCAGAACAGGAAGCCGGTGATCATGAAAAAGAGGGCGACGCTGCCCTGGCCGAGCTGTGAATAGAAGTTGCTCGGCGGGAAATCGATCACGCCGGTTTGCAGGAAGATCCAGGTAATGATCGAGTGGTGCACGAACACGCCGAACGCCAGGTAGCCGCGCAAACCGTCGATGCTGGCAAAGCGGCTTTCACCGGAGTGCTCCAGCTGGCGGGCGAATGTCGGTACGGTGCGTAGCAGCAGCGCAGCGGTCGCGAAGGCGAGCACGTAGGCCGTCAACGCGATGAGCGGGTTGGTTTCTATCATCAATGGGCCCGGGCCGTTGGGGTTCCGGCCAGCACTTGCCTGTGCAATTTGTCCACGTCGGATTTTGACGCCGTTGCGGCGTATCCCTGCAGCAGCGCTTCGAAGTGGTCCTCGAACAGCCAGTGCTTGTCTTCTGAGTAACGCTGCATATGGCGCAGATTACGCCGACGCAGGGACGGGCTCAATGACGAAGGGTAAATCCGCAGGTCCGCCAGGTCGATCAGGCCAAATTCGCCATCCTCCAGCACCAGCACATTGCCCAGGTGCAGGGAGCGGAAGTAAACCCCCTGTTGATGCAATTGGGCCATGAATTTGCCGAACCGCTCCACCAGTGCCTGGCGTACCGCGGGGGCGGTGATGCCTTGCAGGATCTGGCGCAGGGTGTTGCCCGGCAACGGGGAGTAGTGCACGCCGGTGCTACCGTCTTCGAAACGGTAAAGGTCGAGAATGGGCGGTGTCGGGATGCCCAGGTTGCGCAGTTGCACGCTGTTGATGGCAAAACGCTCGGAATACGGGGTGAAGCGGCCCGAGGTGTACCAGCGGCGACGACGGAACAACTTGAGGAAACTGCCGTCGGTCAGGCGCAGGACCTTGGGGCCCAGGCCGTCCTCTTCGATGATCCGCGCCTCGGCGGTGAGTTGTTGCAGAGCGTCAGGCGTGACCTTTTTGATCGGCATGTCCAGCAGACGCCGGGCCCGTTGATTGATGCTCAATGCGGCAACCAGTGCCAGCGGGATCCACAACAGGAACCAGTGTTCCTTGGGGCGGGAGATGATTCCGCCACCCTCGGTCAGGCCTGCGCCAATGCCGAACATCAGCCAGACAGACGCGAGGATGAACAGCGGTTGCAGGCGATTGCGCCAACTGCTGAACAAGCCCCGGGCGAGGAAAAACAGCCAAGGTAAAAAGCCAATGATGCCGACGTAGTAGAGCACCCCGAGAGAAAAGCTATGGGGTTCCTGCAAGGTGTAGCCAACGCCGGGGTCCAGCGACAGTGAGGCGTTGTAGCCGTGACCGAGCCATGGGTGGTCGGCAATCTTGTGCAGGGTCAACTGCCAGAGCTCGATGCGAAATGAATCGCCCCGTTCGATGATTTTCTGCGAAAACAGGGCGAAAATTCCCGCTCCTGTCGCCAACATGGCAGCCAGCAACACAATGGAGCGTCGATTCCAGCACATGAAGCAAAGCCAGAGCGCGGCCATCGTCAGTGCAACCAGCGGGGTCCTGGAACCGGTAGCAACGACGGCGGCCAGCATGATCATCAGCGCCGGGATGCTCAGCCAGAGCACCTGAACCCGCTTGAAGGTCATGCTCAGACTCAGCCAGTAGACACAGAAGAACCCGAAGACATGAGAGCTGAGCAACGGGTTGTCGAAAGCGCCAACACCGATCAGGCGCATCTCTGGCTGGTAGATCCTGGCAAACAGGAACAAGTTATAGGCAGAGGCGATCAGCGCAACCATCGCGGCACAAAACAGCAAGGGTTGGATGATTTCACTGCGAAAGCGGACCAGCAGGTAGCAACCGACAAACAGCAGCAGGGTATGCAGGGGCGGTTTGAACTGGCCGGCATCGACGTCCTCGGCAGGCCCCCAGCTCAGGCTGATCAGCGCCCAGGCAACAAACAACAAGACCGCGATAATGATGGGTTCACGCAACAACTCCTTGGCCATTCGCGGGCGCAGGCACAGTGCGAGCAGGGCCGGAATGCTGAACAAGCCGTAGAAAAGCTTGTGATGCACACCGCGCCCCGGCAAAAAAAACAGCGCGCACAACAGCAATAAATAACCAAGCGGAAGAATCCACAGGCAAATGAAATCGAAGATTCGGTTGGACGTGCTGTTCAATGCGATCAATTGCATGCTGAGTAACTTTTTCCTGAATTGAGCAACCGTACCAGGGCAGCGGACATTGGATGGCGATTTGACGCGTCACAATACACAGACTGTATGCGATTGCCAGAACCCTGAGGAAGCTGTGCTAAAGTCAGCGTCCTTTTTATCGACAAACGCGTGATATGACCGACTCCAGTCTCGCCGCAAGCCCATCGAGCTTGAAAATCTACTTCCGCCTGCTTGGCTATGTCCGGCCGTATATCAGCCTGTTCCTGCTCAGCATCGTCGGTTTTCTGATTTTCGCTTCGACGCAGCCAATGCTGGGCTACATCCTCAAGTATTTCGTCGACGGTCTGTCCAACCCGGAAGCAGCGCTGTTTCCAACCGTGCCTTACCTGCGGGACCTGCAACTGCTGCAGGCCGTGCCGTTGTTGATCGTCCTGATCGCCGCCTGGCAGGGGTTGGGGTCGTACCTGGGCAACTACTTCCTGGCCAAGGTTTCCCTGGGCCTGGTCCATGACTTGCGGGTGCAACTGTTCAACAACCTGCTGGTTTTGCCAAACCGCTATTTCGACAAGCATAACTCGGGGCACCTGATTTCCCGCATCACCTTCAACGTGACCATGGTCACGGGGGCGGCAACAGATGCGATCAAGGTCGTTATTCGAGAAGGCATGACGGTCATCTTCCTGTTTGCCTCGCTGCTGTTCATGAACTGGCGCCTGACCCTGGTGATGGTCGCCATCCTGCCTCTGATCGCCATCATGGTGCGCACCGCGAGCAAGAAATTCCGCAAGCAGAGCAAGAAAATCCAGCTGGCCATGGGCGATGTGACGCATGTGGCGTCCGAGACGATCCAGGGTTACCGCGTGGTGCGCAGCTTCGGTGGCGAGAAGTACGAAGAGACGCGCTTCCAGGAGGCCAGCCAGAGCAACACCGACAAGCAATTGCGCATGACCCGCACCGGCGCGATCTATACGCCGATGCTGCAATTGGTGATCTACACCGCCATGGCCGTGCTGATGTTCCTGGTGCTGTTCCTGCGCGGCGATGCGTCCGCCGGCGACATGGTGGCCTACATCACCCTGGCCGGCCTGTTGCCCAAGCCGATCCGCCAGTTGTCTGAAGTCAGCTCGACCATCCAGAAGGGTGTGGCCGGTGCTGAAAGCATCTTCGAGCAACTGGACGTCGAACCCGAAGTCGATACCGGCACTATTGAGCGTGATGCTGTCAGCGGGCGCCTGGACGTGCGCAACCTCAGCTTCACCTACCCGGACACCGATCGCCAGGTGCTCAACGACATCAGCTTCTCGGCCGAGCCTGGGCAGATGGTGGCGCTGGTGGGTCGCTCGGGCAGCGGCAAGTCGACCCTGGCCAACCTGATTCCGCGTTTCTACCACCACGACAAGGGCGAAATCCTCATCGATGGTGTCGAGGTCGAGCAGTACAAGTTGCTGAACCTGCGCAAGCACATCGCCCAGGTGACCCAGCACGTGACCCTGTTCAGCGACACAGTGGCCAACAACATCGCCTACGGCGACCTGGCCGGCGCCCCTCGTGAAGACATCGAAAAAGCCGCCCGGGATGCCTACGCGATGGACTTCATCGCGCAGTTGCCGCAAGGCCTGGATACCCAGGTCGGGGAAAACGGCGTGCTGCTGTCCGGTGGCCAGCGCCAGCGCCTGGCAATTGCCCGAGCCCTGCTGAAGAATGCGCCGCTGCTGATTCTCGATGAGGCCACGTCGGCCCTCGACACCGAGTCCGAGCGCCATATCCAGGCGGCTCTGGACCAGGTCATGAAAGGTCGCACCACGCTGGTGATCGCTCACCGCCTGTCGACCATCGAGAAGGCGGACCTGATCCTGGTCATGGACCAGGGGAAAATCGTCGAGCGCGGCACCCACGATCAACTGCTGGCGCAAAACGGCTACTACGCACGCCTCAACGCGATGGGCCTCGACGCTCCGGCCGAAGACATCGCCTGACCGTCGACGCAAGGGCAAGCCTGGCTTGCCCTTGCCAACACCCGACGTGCAAGGCGTCCGGTGATTTGTATCCAGACCTTTACGCTTCTTGACCAAACCTGAATAAATCTCGGCAACGCGCTTGTTAAGGTTCCTGAACGAACTTTGACTTGAATCGAGAGGGCCATCCCTTTCGTGCGGGTGCCGCTATGTTGCAACGTTATCTCTGGAAGCTGTTGCCCAAGCCGCAACGGGCTTTCCTGCTGGGGCGCCTGTCGGTCGTGGACCGCCAAGCGGTGAACAAATCGATGTCGGCCAGCGTCCGTTTCCCCCAGCCTTTCGAACAGCGTGCCTGCCTGTTCATCCATGTCCCCAAATGCGCCGGCAGCAGTGTCTGTGCGGCGATGTTTGACGACTGGAGCCCGGGCCATTTGCCGTTGTACTGGTACGAGCAGCAATTTCCCGAGCAGTACGCCTCGAGTTTCAAGTTCACCTTCGTTCGCGACCCGCTGGAACGGGCTTACTCGGCCTACGCGTTCCTGCGCGGCAACGCCTTGGGTAAACGCGATCACGCGGCGCAGCGGCTGGTCGGTCATTACCGTGATTTTGATGACTTCGTTGGCCGCTGGCTGCATCCGGAGACCGTCCAGCGGCAATTGCACTTCGCCGCACAGACGGATTTCCTGACCGATTCGATGGGACGCCTGGCACTGGATTTCATCGGCTACCAGGAGCATCTGGAGCGCGATTTCAGGCTGGTGTGCGAGCAGTTGGGCGATTCGCTGGAGTTGCCCCACGTCAACCGCTCGCAGCAGCGACGCCCCATGCCCGCACGTGAGTTCTGCACGGTGCGCACGCGTCGGCTGGTGCGGCGGGTCTACCAGCGCGACTACGAGATGCTGGGCTATGAATGAAGTCGTGTCGCTGTCCCGCCCTGCGATCAGCCCCTATACGTTGTTGCTGGCGAACGAGGCGCGGGCCGCCCTCAAGTCGCAGGCGCCTCGATGCCTGTGGCTGACGGGGTTATCGGGGGCCGGCAAGTCAACCCTGGCCAACGCCCTGGAGCTGCAACTCAATCAACAAGGACTGCATACGTTCGTCCTCGATGGTGACAACTTGCGGGCCGGGTTGTGTCGTGACCTGGGAATGGGAGCTGACTGCCGCCGGGAAAATATCCGGCGCACCGCCGAGGTGGCGCGATTGATGGTCGATGCGGGGCTGATCGTGATCGTCGCGGCGATTTCGCCGTTTCGCGCTGAACGCGAGGCCGCGCGCCGGTTGTTCGCCGCTGGGGACTTCATCGAGGTGTATGTGAGCACGCCGTTCGCGGTGTGCGCGCAGCGCGATCCGAAGGGGTTGTACCGCGCCGCTCGGGAGGGCCGGATCAAGGATTTCACCGGCATCGACAGCCCTTATGAAGCGCCCCTGCTCGCGGAATGCGAAATCGATACGCAAACGATAGACATGGGCGAAGCCTGTCGTCGCCTGGCAGCATTACTGATCAAAAAGTGAGCAGTAAAATCCGGAAAATCATCCGGTTGCAGCCACCACACAAGCCGACACCAACCCTGTGTTAATATCGCGCCCCTGTTCATTCTGTATGTGGGTTGCACCATGAAGTTGTCCATGCCGCGATTCGATCAAGCCCCCGTCTTGGTGGTCGGCGATGTCATGCTCGACCGTTACTGGCATGGTGGTACCTCACGGATTTCCCCTGAGGCACCGGTGCCTGTGGTCAAGGTCGATCACATCGAGGACCGCCCGGGCGGTGCCGCCAACGTTGCCTTGAACATTGCCGCCCTCGGCGCGCCGGCCTCGCTGGTCGGTGTCACCGGCGACGATGAAGCCGCCAACAGCCTGGTCAACAGCCTCAAGGGCGCTGGCGTGCGGGCGATCTTCCAGCGCATTGCGCACCAGCCGACCATCGTCAAGCTGCGGGTCATGAGCCGTCACCAGCAACTGCTGCGAATCGACTTCGAAGAACCCTTCGCCACTGACGCGCTGGCATTGGCCGCGCAGGTCGACGAACTGCTCGAAGGCATCAAGGTGCTGGTGCTGTCGGACTACGGCAAGGGTGCACTGAAGAATCATCAAGTGCTGATCCAGGCCGCCCGCGCCCGTGGCATTCCGGTGCTGGCCGATCCCAAGGGCAAGGATTTCTCGATCTATCGCGGTGCGAGCCTGATCACGCCGAACCTCAACGAATTCGAAACCATCGTCGGTGGTTGCGCCGATGAGCACGAACTGGTGAACAAGGGCGCGCAGCTGATGCACGACCTCGACCTGGGCGCCTTGTTGGTGACCCGCGGCGAGCACGGCATGACCTTGCTGCGTCCGGATCATCCGGCGCTGCACTTGCCGGCACGCGCCCGGGAAGTGTTCGACGTGACCGGCGCCGGTGACACGGTGATTTCCACCCTGGCCGCTGCGATTGCTGCCGGTGAAGAACTGCCGCACGCCGTGGCCCTGGCCAACCTGGCCGCGGGCATCGTGGTCGGCAAGCTCGGTACGGCAGCGATCAGTGCGCCGGAACTGCGTCGTGCCATCCAGCGCGAGGAAGGTTCCGAGCGGGGGGTGCTGGGTCTTGAGCAGTTGCTGCTGGCGGTCGACGATGCCCGTGCGCACAACGAGCGGATCGTATTCACCAACGGTTGTTTCGACATCCTGCACGCCGGCCACGTGACCTACCTCGAGCAGGCACGGGCCCAGGGCGATCGCCTGATCGTGGCGATCAACGACGATGCCTCGGTCAGCCGCCTGAAAGGGCCGGGCCGTCCGATCAACAGCGTCGACCGGCGCATGGCCGTACTGGCAGGTCTTGGCGCCGTGGATTGGGTGATCAGCTTCGCGGAGGGCACCCCGGAAAACCTGCTCAGCGCGGTCAGGCCGGACGTGCTGGTCAAGGGTGGCGACTACGGGATCGACCAGGTGGTCGGCGCGGACATCGTGAAGGCCTACGGCGGCACCGTGAAAGTGTTGGGCCTGGTTGAAAACAGCTCGACCACGGCGATCGTCGAGAAGATCAGAAAGTCCTAGCGCTACAGCTTTTGTAGGCGCTGGCTTGCCAGCGAAGGAATCACGAACGACGCGTTTAGTCAGAAACAATCGCGTTATCGTTGATGGCCTTCGCTGGCAAGCCAGCTCCTACAAGTTACGTGTTTGGCCGTAAGCGCTGCTTTCAGGAGCTGACTTTTTTACGCGGCACGATTTTCTTCAGCAGCAACCTGGCCTTCCCGCGCAACCGCGCCAGGCCCGAGTCCTTCCCCGGCGGGGTCAACCCTTGCTGCCTCACCCAGTCCTTCCAGCGAATTCGCTCATCGCGCACCAGCCAGCCTTCCTGTCGGGCGAAACTCTCGGCCAGGTACACCCCGCGGGTGCTGGCCGGGTATAACTGATCCTTTTTCAGCGTATAGAGCTCGGCCATCGGGTGGCCGTCCAGCAAGGGCATCAGGTACAGGTCGGGGCGCTTGCGGTCGAGGCGGGCGACGAGTTGATCGCCTTCCAGTCGTTCGTCGACATGGAACAGGCTCAGGGACTTGGCTTCCTTGGGCACGTCCAGGCGCAAGTCGTAAATCAGTTGCAGCGACGCCGTCGGCAGGTGCACGTAGGCCCGCGGACGCTCCATCAGCACCAGGTTGGCGCTACGCACCGGTCGCGCGGAACCGGACAACGGCGACAAGCGAAACGGCAGCGCTTCACGGTAATGCAGGGCCGCAGAGTAGGGCGCCGGCAGCCAGGTGTCATTGAAGCGCCCGCCAAGCCAGCCTTCCGGGGTTTCCAGCAGGCATTCCTCGGCAATCTCCTGGATCGCCGTGTGCAAGGGAATGTTCAGCTCATGGGCCGGCACATACCCGGAGATCAACTTGAGCACCACGTCGCCACGGTCTTGCCGGCGTTGGCGCACCAGCACCCAATAGTCGCGGTTCTGCCAGTGAAGGGTCAGTCGTACCGACACGCCGAGGTTGGCCAGTTCCAGGGCAAACCGTTCGCTGTCACCGACGCTCACCGGGCGGCGACGTTGCAAGGTCTGGGAAAAATTCAGCGGCCGGCCGACGCTTTGGTAGATCAGGCCTTCGGGGGTCGCTTCGACGAATAACGGCAGGGTCTTGAAGTTGCTCGGGTTCTTTCTGATGAGCGTACGCGACATGTCGGCTCCTGCTTAAGGCCGCGTGGGCGGCGTCAGTGGCTACGTAGGACCTGGGCAACGGTCGCGACATTGTGGGCGAGGTGCAGCGGATTGATGGTCCCGACAATAGCACTGGCAACACCCGGATGTTCAAACAACAACTTGAAACTGGCGCGCACCGGATCCACCCCCGGACTCAGGCAGACATGACCACTGGCGAGGGCTTTCTTGACCAGAATGGCTTTGCCGTGTGCAGCAGCATAGTCAATGACGGGCTTTTCGTTTTGTTCGTTCAGATTGTAGGTGACCATGGCGCAATCGCCTTGCTCCAGCGCTTTCAATCCGCCTTCGACGGTTTTGCCGGAAAAACCGAAACCGCGAATCTTGCCTTCGGCCTTGAGCGCGGCGAGGGTGTCGTAGACTTCGCAGCCGTTGAGGATCGCCAGGTCGTTGCCGTCGGAGTGCACCAGCACCAGGTCGATGAAGTCGGTTTCCAGGCGTTGCAGGCTGCGTTCCACCGACATTCGCGTGTGAGCGGCGCTGAAGTCGTGACGTGACAGGCCCTCGGCAAACTCTTCACCGACCTTGCTGACGATCACCCAGTCCTGGCGCTGGCCGCGCAGCAACGGGCCGATACGCTCTTCGCTGCGGCCATAGGCCGGGGCGGTGTCGATCAGGTTGATGCCCAGGTCGCGGGTGAGCTTGAGCAGCATGCGCGCTTCATCGTCATCGGGGATGCGGAAGCCATTGGGATACTTCACTCCTTGGTCGCGGCCCAGTTTCACCGTGCCCAGGCCCAGCGGTGAAACCCGCAGGCCGGTACTGCCCAGTGGGCGATGCAGATCGTGCAGGGTCGGTTGGCTCATGGCAGCAGTTGCTCCCAGGCGGGCACGCCCATTGGCGGCTTCGGCAGATCCGGCAACGCTGGCGCATGACTCGGCTGGATGCCGTCGCGGGTCAGGCTGGCGATTACGCGGTCGGCGAAGTCTGGCGCCAGCGCCAGTTTGGTCGGCCAGCCCACCAGCAGTCGTCCCTGTTCGGCAACAAAGGCGTTGTCGGGACGGGTCAGGCCCGATTGCAGCGGCTCGGCGCGATCCACGCGCAAGGTCGCCCATTGCACCGTGCTCAGGTCGATCCATGGCAGTAATTGGCTGAGTTCTTTCTGCGCGGTGGCGATCTGCTCGGCTGGTTCGCGGGCCACGCCATCGGCTTCGGCGATATCGCCGCCCAGGTACCAGACCCATTGGCCATCTGCCGCCGGGTGCGTGGTCACGGTGATGCGTGGTTTGGTGCCGCCGCCCAGGCAATGGGCGTACAGCGGCTTGAGGCTCGGGCCCTTGGCGATGATCATGTGCAACGGGCGGCGCTGCATCGCAGGCTGGCTCAGGCCCAGCGCTTCAAGCAATGCCGCCGTCCCGGCACCGGCGCTGAGGACGATGCGCTGGGCACGGATTTCGCGTTCGTCCACCTTCAGACCGACCAGCACGCCACCGTCGAGCAACGGCTGGATGCTCTGTCCGGCGAGCAAGCCATCACCGGCCAGGTCGGCGAGGCGCTGGATCAGGCTCGGCACATCGACGACCAGTTCCGCCAGGCGATAGACCTTGCCCTTGAAACGTTTGTCTTGCAGGGCGGGCGGCAATTGGTCGCCCTTGACCTGATCGACGCGACCGCGCACGGCTTTGCTCGCGAAGAAGCTGGTGAGGTTGCCGGCGAGGGTGCCGGGGGACCACAGGTAATGGGCTTCGGACAGCAGGCGCACACCGGACAGGTCCAGCTCGCCGTCACCGGCCAATGCTTCGCGCCAGCGGCGCGGCATGTCGGCGATGGCTTCGGAGGCGCCGGTCAGGGCGCCATGTAGCGCGTACTTGGCGCCGCCATGGATGATGCCCTGGGACTTCACGCTCTGCCCGCCGCCGAGGCTGGCGCTTTCCACCAACACGGTCGAAAACCCCTGGCGGCGCAGGCGCGCATTCAGCCAGAGGCCGGCGACACCAGCGCCGACAATCAGCACGTCGGTGGAAATAACGGATGGCATGCGGCGACCTCAGTGTTCAAAACGAAGGCGCAGTATACAAGGCATCTTCAGGATCTGTTGCAGGATGCAGGTGACCCTGTAGGAGCCGGCTTGCTGGCGATAGCGGTGCATCAGGCACACCGCGTTGGCCGGATCGCCAGCAAGCCGGCTCCTACAGAGTGTCAGTGGCCGGCCGTTTTGGAGAACAGCTGAATGACCACAACCCCCAACACAATCAACCCCATCCCGAGGATGGCCGGCACATCCAGCTTCTGCCCGTAGATGAACAGCGCCGCCACGCTGACCATCACGATCCCCATGCCGGCCCACACCGCGTACGTCACACCCACCGGGATGGTGCGCACCACCAGCGTCAACATCCAGAAGGCGATCCCATAACCGACGATGACCAGCACCAGGGGCAGCGGCGTACTCAAGCCCTTGACTGCTTTCATCGAAACCGTGGCAATCACTTCGGCGCAGATGGCAATGGCCAGGTAGTAGTAGGCAGTCATGGGTTAATCCTCGTGTGAAGTGTTGCTCTCTGAGGTCGGCATTCTAGAGTTTTGGCAGATGCGGTAAAGTCATTACCTATCTGTTTTGAAGATGGGTTTAGCCATGAATACGCAGTGGAATCTGGAGCAGCTTAGGCTGTTTGTCAGTGTCGCGGAGCAGCGATCGTTTTCGGCGGTGGCGCGCGATCAGCGCAAGGCGCAGTCGGCGGTCAGCAGTTCGATAGCGCTGCTGGAAGAAGACCTGGGCGTCAGCCTGTTCGATCGTAGCAGCGGCCGCCAGCCGAAACTCACCGAGGCCGGCACCGCGTTGCTGGACGAGGCGCGCGAAGTGTTGCGCCAATGCGAGCGGCTCAACGGCCGGGCGCTGGCGATGATGCGCGGCCAGGAAGCGCGGCTGCGGGTGGCGCAGGATGAAGCGATGCCGTATCAGCCGATCATCGAAAGCTTCGAGGCCCTGGCGGAAAAATTCCCCAGCGTGGAAGTGCAACTGACCAGCGCCGCCCAGGGCGATGTCGCACGCAAGCTGGTGGAGCGGCGTGCCGACTTGGGGTTGCTGTTCTTTCACGATCAGATTCCCGAGGCCCTTGAGCGGCGAGTGCTGGGCAGCGTGGAAATGGTCACGGTGTGCGGCAAGGATCATCCGTTGGCGTGCAAAGGTACAGTGGACGACCGACAACTGGCGCAACACCGGCAGTTGCTGATGTCCACCGAATCGAGCATTTATCCGGGCAGTGATCCAGCCAGCCCACAGGTCTGGCGCGCCGACAGTTTCTACGTGATGGCCGAGTGGCTGGTGCGTGGCCTCGGCTGGGCCTGGTTGCCGCGCCACGTGGTGCAGTACCCGACGTACCAGAATCAGATGGTCGAGTTGGCCAGCGAGTGGACTCCGCCGGCCCTGGTGGTGGAGCTGGTATGGCGCCGTGACGAACCGCTCGGCCCGGCCGCACGCTGGCTCGCCGAACGTTTTGCCGTGCACTTGCAGGCGATTGGCGAAAAAAGCCGATAAACTCCGGCGCCATGAATAGAACTCTCTACACCGTGCTGTTTTATCTGGGGCTGCCACTGGTAGCGATTCGACTTTGGTTGCGCGCGCGCAAGGCACCGGCCTATGCCCGGCGCATCGGCGAGCGATTCTCTTACGGGATGCCGGCGATGAAGCCGGGTGGCATCTGGGTGCACGCGGTGTCGGTGGGCGAGAGCATTGCCGCCGCGCCGATGATCCGCGCCTTGCTGGCGCGTTATCCGGAGCTACCGATCACCGTCACTTGCATGACCCCAACCGGTTCGGAGCGCATTCAGGCCCTGTTCGCCAATGAGCCGCGCATCCAGCACTGCTACCTGCCTTACGACTTGCCTTGCGCCGCCCGGCGCTTTCTTGATCGGGTGCGGCCGATGCTGGCGGTAATCATGGAAACCGAATTGTGGCCCAACCACATCCATCAATGTGCCAAGCGCGGGATTCCCGTGGCGCTGGCCAATGCGCGATTGTCCGAGCGTTCGGCCAGGGGCTACGGGCGCTTTCGCAAGCTGACCCAGCCGATGCTCGCCGAGATGAGTCTGTTCGCGGTGCAGACCGAGACCGAGGCCAGGCGCTTTCTCGATTTGGGCGCGAGGGCGCAGACGGTTGAGGTGACCGGCTCGATCAAGTTTGACCTGACCATCGACCCGCAACTGCTCCAGCGCGCCGTTGAACTGCGCGGACAATGGCAGGCGCAGGAGCGACCGGTGTGGATCGCCGCCAGTACCCACGAAGGCGAAGATGAAGTGGTGCTGGCGGCGCATCGACAGTTGCTGGCCAATCACCCGGATGCCTTGCTGATTCTGGTGCCGCGCCATCCGGAGCGCTTCAACTCGGTGTACGAGCTGTGCCAGCAGCAAGGGTTTGCCACGGTGCGTCGCTCCAGCGCCGAAGCGGTGGACGTCACGACTTCAGTGCTGCTGGGCGACACCATGGGCGAATTGTTGTTTCTCTACGCCTTGGCCGACAGTGCCTTCGTTGGCGGCAGCCTGGTGCCCAATGGCGGGCATAACCTGCTGGAGCCGGCGGCCTTGGGCAAACCGGTGCTGAGCGGACCGCACCTGTTCAACTTCCTCGACATCGCCGCGCAGTTGCGCAGTGCCGGGGCGTTGCAGGAAGTGGAAGATGCCGAAGGGCTGGCGCTGGCGGTGCAGCGGCTGTTCGAACTGCCCCGTGATGCGCAGCGCATGGCCGACGCCGGGTTGAAGGTGATGCGCAGCAATCAGGGGGCGTTGCAGCGGTTGCTGGATGAGTTGGGGCGGTTGATCGAGCGGTAGACCGAGTTGTATTCATTCGCTGGCAAGCCAGCTCCTACAGGATTTGCATATACCTGTAGGCACTGGCTTGCCAGCGAAGCTTTCAGGGTTTAGATCAAGGCCGTGCTTTCAACTGCTCCGCTGCCGCCTCTGCCAAATCCGGTGGCAGGAAGTCCTTGTCCGGGTTGTAGTCAGGCTTGAGCCAGCGGGCCAGGGTCTGCAGGTCACCCGGGTTCAACGTACCGGCCTGTTGTTTCAGGCGCAGGTTGTCGAGGATGTAGTCGTAGCGGGTGTTGTTGTAGTCACGTACCGAGGTGTACAGCTGACGCTGCGCATCGAGCACGTCGACGATATTGCGCGTACCCACCTGGTAGCCGATTTCCGTCGCTTCCACTGCGCTCTGGTTGGAAATGATCGACTGTTTGCGCGCCTGTACCTGCTCGACGTCAGTGTTCACCGCACGGTGCAGGTCGCGGGTGTTTTCCACGACTTGCCGACGCAAGGATTCACGCTGCTGCTCGGTCTGGTCCAGTTGCGAGTACGACTGGCGCACCTGGGAGTTGATCAGGCCGCCGCTGTAGATCGGTATGTTCAGTTGCAGGCCAACGGTCGTTTGCTCGACGTTGCCTCCGTAGGGTTGGCCCAGCGCATTGGGGTTGCTGAAACCCAGTGCATCGTTGTCGCCTTTCTCGTACTTGGCAATCGCATCAACCGTTGGCAAGTGACCGGCCTTACGTTGCTTGAGAGTTTGCTCGGCGGCGCTGACGGCGTAGTTGCTCGCCAACAGGTTGAGGTTCTGCCGGCCTGCTGTTTCGACCCAGGCCTTGGCATCGTTCGGCACCGGCGCCAGGATCGGCAATTTGTGGCTGATGCCCTGGATCGATTTGTACTGCCGGTTGGTCAAGGTGATCAGCGCTTCGAAAGCGTCATCCACCTGGCGCTGCGCAACGATCCGGTTGGCGCGGGCCGTGTCGTAGCTGGCCTGGGATTGCAGCACGTCGGTCTTGTCCGAGAGGCCGACATCGAAGCGCTCCTTGGACTGGTCGAGCTGGCGTTTGAACGCCGCTTCTTCGGCCTTGGTCGAGGCCAGGTTGTCCTGGCTGCGCAGCACGTTGAAATAACTGTTCGCGGTTTGCAGGATCAGGTTCTGCTCGGTCGCCGAGAGTTGCAGGGCGGCCTGTTCGTTGACATCCTTGGCCGCCTGGAACTGGAACCAGCGATCAGCACGGAACAGCGGTTGCGCCAGGGTTGCCTGGTACGAATGCGCATCGCGGTTGGCCGTGCCCGACGGTTGATCAAGCGAGGTGCGGACTTCGGAAACGTTGGCACCACCCGAGAGGTTGGGCAGCAATCCGGCACGAGCCTGGGGGACGACTTCTTTCTGTGCGCCGTATTGGGCGATGGCCGCCGCCAGGTCGGCGTTATTATCCACAGCTTCCTGGTAGACACTGACCAGATCCGTCTTGGTCGATAAGGGCGCTTCTGCTGCCCAGGCCATTCCATTGGTCGCACAAGACACGGCAAGGGCCAGTGAGAGTTTGCGCAGCATAGACGATCCCTAGAATTGATATTACACAGGTAATTTGAGCGCCAAGGCTAAGGCGTTGCTTTTACAGCGTCAATGCGCGGTTAAGCGTAGCGAGTGTAGTTGGGCAATCGGGTGCCAACAATCCCGATACTGCGTGTAATTACGCCATTCATCATGGGGGTGTGAAGCGGGGTTGGCGTTCTTTGCCAGTTGTGTCTAGACTGGCCGGGTTCTTGTCGGGGTGCCTTGCTATGAGGCTGAGATCGAATAATTTCGGATCCCGTTGAACCTGATCAGGTTAGCGCCTGCGTAGGGAACAAGATTTCTCGTCACCCGGCGAGTCCTCTTGTGCTTCGTCCGGGATGTTGTTCGACAATCGAACACCCCTCGAGTACTGAGCACAGCACGGCTGGTTTTCCCCAGCGCCCGTGCGTCCATTCGTTTACAGGTTCGCTCCGACAAAATTCCACTGCCTGGATGCTGTCTGGAGAGCCCGTGATGACCACAAAAGCAAAAATAGCCACCAACTTGAGTGATTCGGCCAAGGTCGACCAACAATCGGTGCAGCCGTTTACCCGCTCGCAAAAAATCTATGTCCAGGGCACCCGCCCCGACATCCTCGTGCCGATGCGCGAAATCAGCCTCGATGTGACGCCGACCGACTTCGGCGGTGAGGTCAACGCACCGGTGGTGGTGTACGACACCTCGGGCCCGTACACCGACCCCAATGTCATCATCGATGTGCGCAAAGGCCTGGCCGACGTACGTTCGCCGTGGATCGAAGCCCGTGGCGATACCGAGCGCCTGAGCGGCCTGAGCTCGAACTTCGGCCAGGAGCGCCTCGCCGATCCGGAACTGACCAAACTGCGTTTCGCCCACGTCAACAACCCGCGCCGCGCCAAGCCGGGTGCCAACGTCAGCCAGATGCACTACGCGCGCCAAGGCATCATCACCGCCGAGATGGAATACGTCGCCATCCGCGAAAACATGAAGCTGGAAGTGGCCCGCGCTGCCGGCCTGCTCGATCAGCAACATGCCGGCCACAGCTTCGGCGCCAGCGTGCCGAAAATCATCACCCCCGAATTCGTCCGTGACGAAATTGCCCGTGGCCGCGCGATCATCCCGGCCAACATCAACCACACTGAACTGGAACCGATGATCATCGGCCGTAACTTCCTGGTGAAGATCAACGGCAACATCGGCAACAGCGCCTTGGGTTCGTCCATCGAAGAAGAAGTGGCGAAACTGACCTGGGGCATTCGCTGGGGTTCGGACACGGTCATGGACCTGTCCACCGGCAAGCACATCCACGAAACCCGCGAGTGGATCATTCGTAATTCGCCGGTGCCGATCGGTACCGTGCCGATCTACCAGGCCCTGGAAAAAGTCGATGGCGTGGCCGAAGACCTGACCTGGGAGCTGTTTCGCGACACGCTGATCGAGCAGGCCGAGCAGGGCGTCGACTACTTCACCATCCACGCCGGCGTGCTGTTGCGCTACGTGCCGATGACCGCCAAGCGCGTGACCGGCATCGTCTCGCGCGGTGGTTCGATCATGGCCAAGTGGTGCCTGGCGCACCACAAGGAAAACTTCCTCTACACCCATTTCGAAGACATCTGCGAAATCATGAAGGCCTACGACGTCAGCTTCTCGCTGGGCGACGGCCTGCGTCCGGGTTCGATTGCCGACGCCAACGACGAAGCGCAGTTCGGCGAACTGGAAACCCTCGGCGAGCTGACCAAGATTGCCTGGAAACACGACGTGCAGTGCATGATCGAAGGCCCGGGCCACGTGCCGATGCAGTTGATCAAAGAGAACATGGACAAGCAGCTCGAATGCTGCGACGAGGCGCCGTTCTACACCCTCGGCCCGCTGACCACTGACATCGCACCGGGCTACGACCACATCACCTCTGGCATCGGTGCGGCGATGATCGGATGGTTCGGGTGCGCCATGCTCTGCTACGTCACGCCCAAGGAACACCTGGGCCTGCCGAACAAGGATGACGTGAAGACCGGGATCATCACCTACAAGATCGCAGCCCATGCCGCCGATCTGGCGAAGGGGCACCCTGGCGCGCAGATCCGCGACAATGCCTTGAGCAAGGCGCGTTTCGAGTTCCGCTGGGAAGACCAGTTCAACCTCGGCCTCGATCCGGACACCGCGCGTTCGTATCACGACGAAACCCTGCCCAAGGATTCGGCCAAGGTCGCGCATTTCTGCTCGATGTGTGGACCGAAATTCTGCTCGATGAAGATCACCCAGGAAGTCCGCGAGTACGCGGCCAACCAACGGATCGAAGCGGTCGACGTGGACGTCGCCCAAGGCATGGCCGAACAGGCTGAGCGCTTCAAGCAGGAAGGCAGCCAGCTGTACCAGAAAGTTTGATGCCATCTGTAGGAGCCGGCTTGCCGGCGATTGCGGCGTCACTGATGCACCGCGTCGCCTTTGATCGCTGGCAAGCCAGCTCCTACAGGACTGTGTAGACCACAACAACAAATGTCCCTCTGAGATAACACCCTTGAGCATTCAACCCAGCACTTACTCTCCCGATATCGCGGTGCCGACCGACAAACGTGTGTTCGGTGGTCGCGATCTGTTTTCCCTGTGGTTTTCCCTCGGCATCGGCCTGATGGTCTTGCAGACCGGCGCATTGCTCGCGCCGGGCCTGGGCTTGTCCGGTTCGTTGCTGGCGATTTTCCTGGGCACGCTGGTCGGCGTGCTGCTGCTGGCCGCCGTTGGCGTGATCGGCAGCGACACCGGCCTGTCGTCGATGGCCGCGCTCAAGCTCAGCCTCGGTGTCAAAGGCGCGAGCCTGCCGGCGGTGCTGAACTTGCTGCAACTGATTGGTTGGGGCTCGTTCGAAATCATCGTCATGCGCGACGCGGCGAGCCTGTTGGGGGCGAAGGCCTTCAGCGAAGGCAGCCTGCTGTCGAATCCGCTGCTCTGGACCCTGGTCTTCGGCGCCCTGGCGACCTTGCTGGCCGTCTCCGGTCCGTTGACGTTCGTACGGCAGATCCTGCGCAAATGGGGCATCTGGCTGCTGCTGGCCGCGTGCATCTGGCTGACCTGGAACCTGTTCGCCAAGGCTGACCTGGCTGCATTGTGGGCCCAGGCCGGTGACGGATCGATGCCGTTCGCCGTGGGCTTCGACATCGCCATTGCCATGCCGCTGTCGTGGTTGCCGCTGATCGCGGACTATTCGCGTTTTGGCAAGCGTGCGAAAAACGTCTTCGGTGGCACCGCTGTCGGGTTCTTCATCGGTAACTTCTGGCTGATGAGCCTGGGCGTGGCCTACACCCTGGCGTTCGCGCCGAGCGGTGAGGTCAATGCCTTGCTGCTGGCGCTGGCCGGTGCCGGTTTGGGGATTCCGCTGCTGCTGATTCTGCTGGATGAATCGGAAAACGCCTTTGCCGATATTCACTCGGCGGCGGTGTCCAGCGCGATTCTGTCGCGTGCCAAGGTCGAACACCTGGCGCTGGCCATCGGCGTCATCTGCACGCTGATCGCCCTGCTGGCGCCGCTGGCTCAGTACCAGAACTTCCTGTTGCTGATCGGTTCGGTGTTCGCGCCGTTGTTCGGGGTGGTGCTGGTGGACCACTTCATCCTGCGCAAGCGCAGCGGCCGGGTGGCCTCGGCCGCATTGCGCTGGCCGGCGTTGCTCGCCTGGCTGGGTGGGGTCAGCACCTATCACTTGCTGGCCAACTTATACCCGGATGTCGGCGCCACCCTGCCGGCGCTAGTCCTGGCAGGGCTGCTGCAACTAGTGCTGGGCCGGGCCTTCAGTGACGGCCGGGAAACAGCTCGGGCCTGAGAATGCCGTTCAGGCGAGGGTAGGGGATCTTCAGTTCGACGTGGCCCAGTGCGTAAGGCGCAATGGTGCTGGTTTCGTACTTGAGGATCACCCCGCCGTAGGTCAGCGCCACGTTCTGGGTTTTCTGGAACGGCCAGCTCTTCACGAACTCCGCTTCCTGATCGAGCTTGGTGCTGATCAGCCAGCTGTTGTGCGCCACCTGCGCGGCTTTCCAGAACGCGTCTTCCTGGCCTGGCAGCAACATGTCCGACAATGTCAGCACTTTATGCTGCTGGCGCGAATAGTTGATGAAACCCCGCCCCGGCGTGCCATGGGCACCGCCGGTGTCCAGGTAGCTGGATAACTCAACGATCACCAAGCCGTCATGCTGCTCGCGTACCTTGGCTTGCAGATAACTGCTGTTGCGTGGGCCGGCGGTGCGCAGGAACTCATCGCGATAGGCTGCCAGGGTCGGCGCGACCGGCGCATCGGGCGAGGTGCGGGTCAATTGCAGCAGGCGTTTTTCGACGATGCCGTCAAGCGCAGGCTCGGCCGGAAAGCGCAGCGTATCGATGTTGACCAGCGGGCAATCCGGGTTGTTGCAACCAGGCTTGAGCTGCTCGGAGGCGTCGCGGGTGGTTTCCAGCGGCGTCCGGTAGTTGGGTTGGAACAGGCTGGCGCAAGCGCCCAGGGTCAGGGCGATAGCGGCCACAGAGGCCATTTTGAAAAGCGACATGGGCGTCCTTTCTGAAAACAGGGGAAGGCAAAAGTACCGGCTTCGACTCTCAACAAAGCAGTCAGTTCGCCACTAAGCTAATTAGAGTGGGTTTCGCCCTCACCGTCTATCCCGCTGACGGTAAAGGGGCTGCATCAAACATCACGGGCGCGTTAGGATGGCGCGAAGTCGAGGCCCAGGAAAAAAACGGCCTTGTTCAGGATATGCAGTCACGAGGATAGTCATGACGGATTTTGCCAACGCCATTCCGACCGCCGTCGATATCGTGCGGCGCGAAAAGTGCTACGAGGGCTTCTACAAACTCGAACGCGTGCACTTGCGCCACGAATTGTTCGCCGGGGGCATGAGCCGCGAGATCAATCGTGAAGTGTTTGTGCGCCATGACGCGGTCTGCATGTTGCCTTATGACCCGCAGCGCGACGAAGTGGTGCTGATCGAGCAGTTTCGTGTTGGCGCCATGGGCAAGACCGACAACCCGTGGCTGATCGAACTGGTCGCTGGTCTGATCGACAAGGAAGAAGTGCCGGAAGCAGTTGCTCACCGCGAGGCGCAGGAGGAAGCTGGGCTGGAAATCGGGGCGCTCTGGCCGATGCTCAAATATTTCCCATCGCCGGGCGGCAGCAACGAGTTCGTCCATTTGTATCTGGGCCGTTGCGACACCACCGGGGCTGGCGGCCTGCATGGGCTGGAGGAAGAGGCAGAAGATATCCGCGTCACGGTCTGGGCGTTCGAAGATGCCCTGCAAGCTGTACGCGACGGACGTATTGCCAACGCGGCGAGCATCATTGCCTTGCAATGGCTGGCTTTGAACCGCGTTGAAGTGAGGGGGTTATGGTCGTAAACAAGCTGCGCGATCGCTATCGGGTCGACCTGGTGGGGCTGCAAGCGTCCTGCGAGGCGAACTACGCGCGCCTGATGCGACTGCTGCCGGACATGCGCAGCGAGCCCGCCGCGCGACGCATCGCCGTGACCCATGGCGACCAGATGCTCGGCGTACTGGCCCTGGAAGTGTTACTGACCTGTCCTTACACCACCACCCTGCAAGTGCGCCAGGAGCACAGCCTGCCTTGGCTGCCGGTGCCGCAACTCGAGGTGCAGGTCTATCACGATGCGCGCATGGCCGAAGTGGTCAGCGCCGAACATGCGCGACGCTTTCGCGGCATCTATCCTTACCCGAACGCCTCGATGCACCAGCCGGACGAAAAGGCCCAGCTGAACATGTTTCTGGGCGAATGGCTGAGCCATTGCCTGGCGCTGGGGCATGAGTACGAAGTAGTACGTTAAATGTGAGGCGTAGTTGTGAACTGCGTCAGGTTCACTGGTTTCCCCTTTCGACCATCCCCCAGCATAATTGCGGCACTTATCCATCCCCGTGATCACGCCCTGGGAGAACGCCTTGCCGAGCGTATCCACATTGTCCACCGCCGATCCGGCGTTGCTGGTGCAACTTTCCGACAGCCACCTGTTCGCCGAGGCGGATGGTGCGCTGCTGGGCATGAATACCCGCGACAGCCTGCAAAGGGTCATCGAGCTGGTGCAGGCGCAACAGCCGCAGATTGACTTGATCCTGGCCACGGGCGATCTGTCGCAGGACGGGACGCTGGAGTCCTACCAGCAATTTCGCGACCAGACGCGCCAGCTCGATGCACCGGCGCGCTGGATCCCCGGCAATCACGATGAACCGCAGATGATGGCCCAAGCAGCGGTGCAGAGCGCTTTGCTCGAGTCGGTGGTGGATATCGGCAACTGGCGAGTCACGTTGCTCGATTCGGCGGTGCCGGGCTCGGTGCCGGGGTATTTGCAGGACGAACAGCTGCAATTGCTCGCCCGTTCGTTGAGCGAGGCGCCGGATCGCCATCATCTGGTGTGTTTCCACCATCATCCGGTGCCCATCGGTTGCGCCTGGATGGAACCGATCGGCTTGCGCAATCCCGAGGCGCTGTTCGCCCTGCTCGACCGTTTCGAACAGGTGCGCGCGGTCTTGTGGGGGCATGTGCACCAGGAAATCGACCAACTGCGCAATGGCGTGCGTTTGCTCGCCTCGCCTTCGACCTGTATCCAGTTCGAGCCAGGCAGCGAAGATTTCAAGGTCGGGGAGCAGGCGCCGGGCTATCGCTGGTTGCGGCTATTGCCGGACGGCGCTCTGGAAACCGGCGTGGAACGCGTCACCGGCTTCAATTTCACCGTGGATTACGGCTCCAACGGCTACTGACCCCCCAAACCCTTGTAGGAGCTGGCTTGCCAGCGAAGAGGCCGTCACATTCAACAAGATTGTTGTTTTGACAGTCCGCCTTCGCTGGCAAGCCAGCTCCTACAGGGTGGTGGTCATTTCCATGGATGCTGGCCCAACACCCCCCGGCACCCTGTAAACTGCGCCTCTTTAGCCGACGCCCAGGGAGCTCAAATGTCCGGTTCGATCCTTTATATCCACGGTTTCAACAGCTCGCCGTTGTCGAAGAAGGCCTGCCAACTGGTCGCGGTGATGGAGCGCATGGGCCTGGGCGAACAATTGCGGGTTCCGGCGTTGCACCATCATCCGCGCCAGGCGATCGCGCAACTGGAGCAGGCGATTGCCGAACTGGGGCGGCCACTGCTGGTCGGCAGCTCACTCGGCGGCTACTATGCCACTCACCTGGCTGAACGCCAGGGCTTGAAAGCCCTGCTGATCAACCCGGCCGTCAGCCCGCACCGGATGTTCGACGGCTATCTGGGGACGCAGAAAAACCTGTATACCGATGAAGCCTGGGAATTGACCCACGACCACGTGGCGGCCCTGGCCGAACTGGAAGTGCCAGCGCCCCGGGATCCGCAGCGTTATCAGGTATGGTTGCAGACCGCTGACGAAACGCTGGACTATCGCCTCGCCCAGCAGTATTACCGGGCCTGTGCCTTGCGTATCCAGGCCGGAGGCGACCATGGTTTCCAGGGGTTTGCCGCACAATTGCCGGCCATGTTGAGTTTTGCCGGCATCGGCGCAGATTTGTATCAGGCAATTGATTTCACGTCTTTGTGATGCATTGCCTGCTTTTATAGCTTTCTCTTTTCACCCAATACTGACGACGAGAACCCATGGCCACTCCCAGCGCTAGCTCTTATAACGCAGACGCCATCGAAGTCCTCTCGGGCCTCGACCCGGTGCGCAAACGCCCCGGCATGTACACCGACACCAGTCGGCCGAACCACCTTGCCCAGGAAGTCATCGACAACAGCGTCGACGAAGCCTTGGCCGGGCATGCCAAGTCGGTGCAGGTGATCCTGCATGCCGACCATTCCCTGGAAGTCAGCGACGATGGCCGTGGCATGCCGGTGGACATTCACCCCGAAGAGGGCGTGTCGGGCGTCGAGCTGATCCTCACCAAGCTCCATGCGGGTGGCAAGTTTTCCAACAAGAACTACCAGTTCTCCGGCGGTTTGCACGGCGTGGGTATTTCCGTGGTCAACGCCTTGTCCAACGAAGTGCGCGTGCGGGTCAAGCGTGACGGCAACGAATACCAGATGACCTTCAAGGATGGCTACAAGGCCTCCGAGCTGGAAATCGTCGGCACTGTCGGCAAGCGCAACACCGGCACCAGCGTATTCTTCGCGCCGGATCCGAAATACTTCGATTCACCGAAATTCTCCATCAGCCGCCTCAAGCACGTGCTCAAGGCCAAGGCTGTGTTGTGCCCGGGGCTGCTGGTCAGCTTCGAAGACAAGGCCTCCGGCGAGAAAGTCGAATGGCATTACGAAGATGGCCTGCGTTCCTACCTGGTCGACGCGGTCAGTGAATTCGAACGCCTGCCGGACGAGCCGTTCTGCGGCAGCCTGGCCGGCAATAAAGAAGCGGTGGATTGGGCACTGCTGTGGCTGCCGGAAGGCGGCGACGCGGTGCAGGAAAGCTACGTCAACCTGATCCCGACCGCTCAGGGCGGCACCCACGTCAACGGTCTGCGTCAGGGCCTGCTGGACGCGATGCGCGAGTTCTGCGAATTCCGCAGCCTATTGCCGCGTGGCGTGAAGCTGGCGCCGGAAGACGTGTGGGAACGCATTGCCTTCGTCCTGTCGATGAAGATGCAGGAGCCACAATTCTCCGGCCAGACCAAGGAACGCCTGTCCTCCCGTGAAGCGGCGGCCTTCGTCTCCGGTGTGGTCAAGGATGCGTTCAGCCTGTGGCTCAACGCCAACCCGGAAACCGGCATGTTGCTGGCGGAACTGGCGATCAACAACGCCGGCCGCCGCCTCAAGGCCAGCAAGAAGGTCGAGCGCAAACGCATTACCCAGGGGCCGGCGCTGCCGGGCAAACTGGCCGACTGTGCCGGGCAGGACCCAATGCGTTCCGAGCTGTTCCTGGTCGAAGGTGATTCCGCCGGCGGCTCGGCCAAGCAGGCGCGAGACAAGGAATTCCAGGCGATCCTGCCGTTGCGCGGCAAGATCCTCAACACCTGGGAAGTTGACGGCAGCGAAGTACTGGCCAGCCAGGAAGTGCACAACATCGCCGTGGCCATCGGTGTCGATCCGGGCGCGGCGGACATGAGCCAGCTGCGCTACGGCAAGATCTGCATCCTCGCCGACGCCGACTCCGACGGCCTGCATATTGCCACTTTGCTGTGTGCGTTATTCGTCCAGCATTTCCGCCCGTTGGTGGATGCCGGTCACGTCTACGTGGCCATGCCGCCGCTGTACCGCATCGACCTGGGCAAGGAAATCTACTACGCCCTCGATGAAGCCGAGCGTGATGGCATCCTCGATCGCCTGGTGGCCGAGAAGAAGCGCGGCAAGCCGCAAGTCACACGATTCAAGGGCCTGGGTGAAATGAACCCGCCGCAACTGCGCGAGACGACCATGGACCCGAACACCCGGCGCCTGGTGCAATTGACCCTGGAAGATTTCGAGGCGACCTCGGAAATGATGGACATGCTGCTGGCGAAAAAACGCGCCGGCGACCGCAAGACCTGGCTCGAATCCAAGGGCAACCTGGCCGAGGTACTGGGCTGATGCGGCTGGGCTTTGCCCTGGCGTGTGGGTTGCTGCTGACATCGCTCACGGTGGTTGCCGAGCCGGTGCCAGAGCTGCGTTTGTTGTCCGAGCACCCTGTCGAGGGCATGCGCGGCGGCAACCTGTCCGGGCTGGCCAGGTGCGGCACCGAGCTGTGGACGGAGTCTGATCGCGACGATGACCAGATCTACCGCCTCGATACCAGCGAAACCGTCTGGCAGGCCGAAACCCTGCACATCGACGTGCCGACGGTGCCGGAAAGCGGATTGCCCTGGGGCCTGAAGTCGCGTGTCTGGGGCGCTTCGTTCGTACGCGGCGGGGATCTGGATTTTGAAGGCATCACTTGCGACGCCGCGGGCAATCGCTACCTGGTCAGCGAGGGTCATGCCGCCGTCTTGCAAGTGCCGCCCACGGGCCCGGCGACCTGGCTGAAAATCACCCCGATGCTGGTGCGTGAGGCGCGTGCCCGTGGTCTGCTTCAGCACTTCAACGCCATTTTCGAAGGGATTGCGGTCAATCCCGCCGGCGATCAGATCTGGCTCGCTGCCGAGCGTCAAGGTCGCGGGTTGCTGATGATCAAGCGCAAGCAGACCGTGTGGGATTGCGACGGAGCCTGCGTGTTGTTGAGCGAGGCCGGTCAGGAAATGCAGCCGCCAGACTTTCCGCACGCCAAGCTTGTTGCCCGGGATTTCTCCGACCTTTCTTTGTACAACGGCAAGTTGTTTACCCTGGAGCGTAACGCCTACCAGATCTGCCGCCGGGACCCGCAGACGGCTGAGGTCGAGCGCTGCTGGTCATACGCGACGGGGCTGTTGAAGGACAAAAATCGCCGTTATCCACAGAACTATGGGCTGGAAGAAGCACTGGTCATCGAAGACGACGGCGCCTTCATTGGCGTCGACAACAACTTTGGCCCGCGCAACGACGGTGAAGTCCGGCCGGTGGTCTGGCGTTTCGCTGCACCGGAAGGTGGCTGGAGCGCCAAACCGTGAAGCAACAAACGCCGGGCCAGCGCATCGGCCGGGTGTTCATGGTGCTGGCCTGGTGCGCGGCGCTGTTTCTGGCCACGCGGTTTTTCGGCCAGTGGGAAGCGCGCCAACAAAATCCGAATGGGGTGGTCAGTTCGCAGCAGGGCGAAGGATTTATTGAAGTGAAACTGGCCAGCAATGTGCAGGGGCATTTTGTCGCCAGCGGCCAGATCAACGGTCAGCCGGTGGACTTCATGCTCGACACCGGGGCGACCGATGTGTCGATCCCGCTGGAGCTGGCCCAGCGCCTGAAGCTCGAAGAAGGATTCGGCGTGACCCTGAGCACGGCCAATGGCCTGAGCCAGGGCTATCGCACCCGTATTGAACGCCTGCAACTGGGCGACATCGTGCTGCACGACGTGCGTGCATTGGTGGCGCCGGGGCTGCATGGCGACCAGGTGTTGCTCGGCATGAGCGCACTGAACAAACTTGAATTTACCCAGCGCGGTGGCACCATGCTGCTGCGCCAGACAACGAACCGATGAGGCCCGCATGAGCGACTCCCTTGATCTCAGCCTGGACGGTGTAGAGCGCCGGTCACTGGCTGACTTCACCGAAAATGCCTACCTCAACTACTCCATGTACGTGATCATGGACCGTGCCTTGCCGCATATCGGCGACGGTCTGAAACCGGTACAGCGGCGTATCATCTACGCCATGAGCGAGCTGGGGTTGGACGCCGATTCCAAGCACAAGAAGTCGGCGCGTACCGTCGGTGACGTGCTCGGTAAATTCCACCCCCACGGCGACTCGGCCTGCTACGAAGCCATGGTGCTGATGGCGCAGCCGTTCAGCTACCGCTACACGCTGGTCGACGGCCAGGGCAACTGGGGTGCGCCGGATGATCCCAAGTCCTTCGCCGCCATGCGTTACACCGAGGCGCGGCTGTCGCGTTATTCCGAAGTGCTGCTCAGCGAACTGGGCCAGGGCACCGCGGATTGGGGCCCGAACTTCGACGGCACCCTGGACGAACCGCTGGTGTTGCCGGCGCGCCTGCCGAACATCCTGCTCAACGGCACCACCGGTATCGCCGTGGGCATGGCCACTGACGTGCCGCCGCACAACCTGCGCGAAGTCGCCACCGCCTGTGTGCGCTTGCTCGACGAGCCGAAAGCCACGGTCGAACAGCTCTGTGAACACATCCAGGGCCCGGACTACCCGACCGAAGCGGAAATCATCACGCCGCGCGCCGACCTGCTGAAAATCTACGAAACCGGTCGTGGTTCGGTGCGCATGCGCGCCGTGTATCACATCGAGGACGGCGACATCATCGTCACCGCGCTGCCGCATCAGGTCTCCGGCGCCAAGGTGCTGGAGCAGATCGCCGCGATGATGCAGGCCAAGCCGTCCAAGGCACCGCAAATTGCCGACCTGCGCGACGAGTCCGACCACGAAAACCCGTGCCGGATCGTGATCATTCCGGGTGCGCGCAAGAACTTCGACCACGATGCGCTGATGCAGCACCTGTTCGCCAGCACTGAGCTGGAGTCGAGCTACCGGGTCAACATCAACATCATCGGCCTGGACGGCAAGCCGCAGCTGAAAAACCTGCGTGCATTGCTGGTCGAGTGGCTGGAATTCCGGGTGCAGACCGTGCGTCGTCGCTTGCAATTTCGCCTCGACAAGGTTGAGCGTCGCCTGCACCTGTTGGACGGTTTGCTGATTGCCTACCTCAACCTGGATGAAGTGATTCACATCATCCGCACCGAGGAGCATCCGAAGGCTGCGCTGATCGAGCGTTTTGCCCTGAGCGAAATCCAGGCCGACTACATCCTCGACACCCGCCTGCGTCAGTTGGCGCGCCTGGAAGAGATGAAGTTGCGGGCCGAGCAGGATGAATTGCTCAAGGAACAAGCCAAGCTGCAAGCCCTGTTGAGCAGCGAAACCAAACTGAAAAAACTGGTGCGCAGCGAACTGATCAAGGACGCCGAGACCTACGGTGATGACCGTCGCTCGCCAATCGTCGAGCGCGCCGAAGCCAAGGCCCTGACCGAACACGATCTGTTGCCGAACGAGAAGGTTACCGTCGTGCTGTCGGAAAAAGGCTGGATCCGCTCCGCCAAAGGCCACGAGATCGATGCCACCGGCCTTTCCTACAAGGCCGGGGACGGTTTCAAGGCGCTGGCCGCCGGACGCTCCAATCAGTTTGCCGTGTTTATCGACTCCACCGGCCGCAGTTATTCGGTGGCCGCTCACACCTTGCCGTCGGCCCGTGGCCAGGGCGAACCGCTGACCGGTCGCCTGACGCCGCCGCCAGGGGCGAGTTTCGAATGCGTGCTGATGCCCGAAGACGATGCGTTGTACGTGATCGCCTCCGACGCCGGCTACGGTTTCGTGGTCAAAGGTGAAGACCTGCAAGCCAAGAACAAGGCAGGCAAGGCGCTGTTGAGCCTGCCGAACAACGCCAAGGTCATGCTGCCGCGCCCGGTGGCCGACCGTGAGCAGAACTGGCTGGCGTCGGTGACCACCGAAGGTCGCCTGTTGATCTTCAAGATCAGCGACCTGCCACAATTAGGTAAGGGCAAAGGCAACAAGATCATCGGGATTCCCGGTGAGCGCGTGGCCAGTCGCGAAGAGTATGTGACGGACATCGCCGTGCTGCCGGACGGTGCAACCCTGGTGTTGCAGGCCGGCAAACGTACCTTGTCACTGAAAGCGGACGACCTCGAACACTACAAGGGCGAACGGGGACGTCGTGGTAACAAATTGCCACGTGGCTTCCAGCGGGTAGATGCGCTGCTCGTCGAAAACCTCAATTAGGCGACTTAGAGGCGCTGATCTACGATTTAACCCGCAGATCGGCGCTTTGGCGCTGGAGTCGGAACGCATATTCACGGATGATATGGCCTTTCAAGCGCCGGCATAGCCGCGCGTTCTTCATATTTATTGAGTATTTTCACTGTGATCAGCCCTTTTGCGATCACCTGGACGGGACGATGACTGCTCTGCGCCTTCCTTTTTTACTTATGCTCGCTGGCGTTCTTGGCCTGGCGGGTTGCAGCGTTCACCAGCCGGTGTCGCTGTATCAACTGGACGCTGGTAGTCCGGTTCAGCCTGCGCAAAGCACAGGCATGGCGGTTTTGTTGGGCCCGGTCACCGTGGCCGATTACCTGCAACGCGAAACCCTGTTGCAGCGTCAGCCGGACGGCAGCCTGCAAGCGGCGACGGACGGTCGTTGGGCGGGTAGCCTTTCGTCGGATATCGATCAATTGCTACTGCGTCAGGTTGCCGGTCATCTGGACAGCCAGCGGGTAGTGTTGGCTCCTGCGACCTTGGGTTTTAACCCGGACGTTCAGGTGTTGCTGACCATCACTCGACTGGATTCGGGTGAAAAACAACCGGCGATCCTCGACGCGCAATGGCGCCTGATCGACCGCCGAGGGCAAGTTCGTGACAACCGCATCATTCATTTGCAGGAACAGCATGCCGGCAACACGGCGGCGCAGGTCCAGGCGCAAGGCGTATTGCTGCAGCGCCTGGCCGAACAGCTGTCGGTAGCCCTCAAGCCGCTGGCCAACCAGCCGCCAATCGCCGAGGCCCCGCGCAAGCAGGCCGCCAAACCGGCCGCGCCGGTGGTCGAGCAGGATAAGCAGCCGAAGATCCCGATGGCTGCGCCGATTCGTACGGATATGGAAGTGTTCCGCTTCTAAGCCGGGATGGATTGCCAACAAAGCCCGCCTTGTGCGGGCTTTGTTGTTTCTGCAGCTGGGAGATCTTCAGGGCCTGTTCTGGCCTCTTCGCTGGCAAGCCAGCTCCTACAGGTTTTGCGTCGTCCACATAATCTGCGTACGACGCGGACACTGTGTGGCTTGCCAGCGAAGGCGTCCGGGCAGGCAACAAAAAAGCCCGCAGACAATTGCTCATCGGCGGGCTTCTTCACATCGGGGTCAAGGCTTACGCCCGACGCTCATGCATCCGCGCCAGTTGCCGCTCCAGCATCGAGGGATACGGTTCCATCAGCCGCTCCACGCAGCACGCACCTTCAGGGCTGGCAATCGGGCGGATCCGCGCACGCTGGCGGATCAACACGTCATCACTGATCTTGCGCTCCACCAGCAGCAGGTTGCGGCTGTGTTGCGACAGGGCCAGGGCGTCCTGTGCAGGGTCGGTCAGCAACAGGTCGATCTGGCTCAGGCCGAACAATTCGTCACCGATGGTCAAGCCCAACTGTAATTGCAGGGTGATGCCGCTGTCCGCGACTTCGATCTGCAACTGGTGGCCCAAGGCTCGCAGCAGCTCGCCACAGCAAATGGCGTTGGTCAGGTAGTCGTCGCCGCTGTCTTCAGTGTGGAATAGCATCAGCGTGCTGCCATCGTTCAGGGTTTCCACTTCGCCTTGATACAGCGAGGCGGCCTGGTCCAGGCAGTCACGATAGCGTTCGAGCAGCTCTTCCAGGCGCGCCCGCGGCAGGCGACGCAGTTGCTCCTGGGAACCCAGTTGCACCGCCAGCACCGCGCTGTGTTGTGGCACGCTCGGCGTGGCCTGGCGAATCGCCGGTTGCGGGTTGCTGGTCAGCGATTCGTCGCGCAGGTCGGCGAACGGGTCTTCGTCATCGTCGTCTTCGACGGTGCTGACGATCTGCCGTGGCGCGGGCTTGAGCGCTGCGACCGGGCGGCTCTCGTCGAAGCTCGGGTCGCGCAGGTTGCGGACTTCGAATTCTGGCTCGTCTTCGACATCGTCGAGTTCCGGCTCAGGCTCCGGCACGGGAGCAGGCTCCGGGGCGAAGTTGGCGTGCAGCTGGCGCGCCAGGTCGCCGATTTCGTCCTGGCGGTCGGTGCCCGGGGTGTACTCGTCGATGTTGCGCAGCCACACCCGCAATTGCAGCAGCGGCGTGGAGAGGTAGCGACCCATGCGCAGGCTCAGGGCCAGGGACAGGGCCAGCAAAATCGCACTCAGGATGCCCATGCTCTGCAGGCTGATGGTCATCGGCTGCTGGAACTGGTCCATGTCCAGGCTGATGCGCAACTGCCCGGCCGTCACGTCCTGGAAGGTAATCTTGCTTTGGTACATGCCCTCGGCTTCGCCCAGCAGCCCGTGTTTCGGGCGCTGGCCGGATTCGGCGAGGATGCGGTTGTCCGGGCTATAGATGGCGGCGTGGGCCACCAGCTTGTTCTTGGTCAGGTTGTTGAGCAGCACGTTGAGGCTGAGGATGTCGTTGGACACCAACAGCTCGGTGGCCGAGGTGGCCGTCTGCGTCGTCAGGCTTTCGCCCAGCGCATCCGCCTGCTCGTGCATGGCCTGCTTGAACTGCAAGCCCATCACACCGGCATAGATGACCAGGGCCAGGGCGACCAGGATCACGTTATGGCTGGCAATGCGCAATGCAATCGGTACACGGCGGTGGCGCAGTGCCCGGAAGATCAGCAGGAAGAAGTTATCGGTTTTTACTGGCGTGGGCCGGTTCACTTGCGCTCGGCTCTTTAGTCCGTGAAGTTGACGCGCAGTATAGCGACAGGCCCTAGACCGTCAAAGCGCTCACGGTGCCCGATGGTCACTGAAAGTGGGTAGAATGCGGTTTTTTTCCACCTGCGGGGGTGCGCCTTGCGCGAAATCGTCCTGATAAACATCACGGGAGTCGACCGTCCGGGTCTGACTGCGGCCATTACCGGCGTTCTGGCCCAGGGTGGTGTGAACATTCTCGACATCGGTCAGGCGGTGATCCACGACACCCTGTCGTTCGGCATCCTGGTTGAAATTCCCGACACCGAGCAAGGCAAGTCCGTGCTCAAGGACATCCTCTTCAAGGGTTACGAGCTCGATCAACAGGTGCGTTTCACGCCGGTGTCCGAGGAGGATTACCAGCAGTGGGTCGGGAATCAGGGCAAAAAACGCCACATCGTGACGTTGTTGACCCGCAAAGTGACCGCCGGGCAATTGCAGGCCGTGAGCTCGATTACCGCTAAATACGGTTTGAACATCGACCACATCGATCGCCTGTCCGGACGCATGCCGCTGGACACCCCGGCCGACAAGGGCAAGGGCTGCATCGAGTTCTCCGTGCGTGGCGAGGCGGCGGATCCGCAGGCGCTGCGGGCCGAATTCCTCAGCGTTGCCCAGGAATTGAACGTCGATATCGCCTTCCAGGAGGATTCACTGTTCCGTCGTAACCGTCGCCTGGCAGTGTTCGACATGGACTCGACGCTGATCGAGGCCGAAGTGATCGACGAATTGGCCAAGGCTGCTGGCGTGGGCGACAAGGTGTCGGAAATCACGGAGCGGGCGATGGCCGGTGAACTCGATTTCCGTGCCAGCTTCAAGGAGCGCCTGGCCTTGCTCAGAGGTCTGGACGTTGGGGTGCTGGACTCCATCGGCGCATCGCTGCGTTTGACCGAAGGCGCCGAAACCCTGTTCGCCGAGCTCAAGCGCCTGGGCTACAAGACCGCAATTTTGTCGGGCGGTTTTACCTACTTTGCCAAGCAATTGCAGGCGAAGCTGGGGATCGACTATGTGTTCGCCAATGAACTGGAAGTGGTCGACGGCAAGGTTACCGGCGTGGCGATCGAGCCGATTGTCGATGCGCAGCGCAAGGCTGATTTGCTGAAGGAGCTGGCACACAAGGAAGGCTTGCGCCTGGAGCAGACCATTGCGGTCGGCGACGGTGCCAATGATTTGCCGATGCTGGCGATTGCCGGGTTGGGCGTGGCATTTCGCGCTAAACCGCTGGTCAAGCAGTCGGCCAAGCAGGCGATTTCGACCCTGGGCCTGGACGGCGTGCTGTACCTGCTGGGCTTGCGCGATCGCGACGGCCAGTTGTAACACGTAAATCTACTGTAGGAGCCGGCTTGCTGGCGATAGCGTCCTCAAAGGCCCCATCGCCAGCAAGCCGGCTCCTACAGGTTTAGCGCAATGGGTTTATGCTTTTGGCGAGCCCATACCCTGGCCCATCTGCACGGCCACACCCGCGGTCATGTCTTCAGCCCACTTCACTTGATCCGGCCCGAACAGCACGACCGCGGTCGAACCCAGCTTGAAGCGACCCAGCTCCGCACCTTTTTCCAGGTGGATCGGTGCACGCGAAGCTTCGTCGTAGCGGAAAGTTTTCAGCTCGCGCTTGGGCGGTGTCACCAGACCGGCCCAGACGGTTTCAATCGAGGCAACGATCATCGCACCCACCAGCACCACGGCCATCGGCCCGCGCTCGGTGTCGAAAATGCACGCCACGCGCTCGTTGCGGGCGAACAGTTCCGGAACGTTTTCCGCGGTGGTCTGGTTGACCGAGAACAGGCGGCCGGGGATATAAACCATTTCGCGCAAGGTGCCGGCCAGCGGCATGTGCACGCGGTGGTAGTCCTTCGGCGACAGGTAGATGGTCGCGAAATCACCGCCCATGAACGGCGCAGCATTCGCCGCATCGCCGCCCAGCAGTTCCAGCACGCTGAAACTGTGGCCCTTGGCCTGGAACACACGACCGTGTTCGATCGGGCCGAGCTGGCTGATCGCGCCGTCGGCCGGGCTGAGGATCGCGCCCGGGGTTTCGTCCAGCGGGCGAGCACCGTCTTTCAAGGCGCGGGTGAAGAACGCATTGAAGTGCTCATAGGCGGTCAGGTCTTCGACCAGTGCCTGTGACATGTCCACTTGATAGCGCTTGGCGAACCATGCGGTGAAGGCATTCTTGAACCAGCGCACACGGCATTCGGCGATGCAGCCGGCCAGTCGTGAAAGAAAATGGTGGGGCAGCAGGTACTGGCTGAGGATAAACAGACGCTTGTTCATTAACTGTCCTTTAAAAACCTTAAATCTCTACGGGCGTGTCGGGGTGGTTGCCCCATTCGCCCCAGGAACCGGCGTAGCCCTTGACCCGCGGATAACCGAGGGACTTGGCCACCAGATAGGTGAAGCCAGACCGATGGTGTGTCTGGCAGTGGGTAATCACTTCTTTGTCTTTGCTGATCCCCAATTGTTCGAGAATCTGCAGCATGTCGGTGCGGATGCGCAGTTGGCGGGCCTGATCCATGCCCGCGGTCCATTCGAAATTGACCGCGCCAGGAATGTGCCCACCCTTGGCTGCCAACACTTTCTGGCCGGAATACTCCAGCGGCCCGCGCGCGTCCCAGATCGCCAGGTCAGCAGCGCCTAGGCGGCTTTGCAGGTATTCGCGGGTGGCCGTGGGTTCGTCATGCAGGGTCAGGTGAACCGGACCACCCACGGCTGGCGGGATCTGGATCGACATCGGCAAACCTTCGGCCAGCCAGGCCGGCAGGCCACCGTCGACGTAGTGGTACTTGTCGTGGCCGATGACATCCAGCAGCCAGATAAAACGCCCGGCCCAACCACCGCCTTCGTCGTCATACACCACGTAAACCGCCTCTGGGTTGTGGCCCAGCTCGCCAAACAGCGCTTCGAGCGCTGCCTGCGGGGGCATCAGCCCTGGCGCGGGTGCCTGGCCGAGCTGCGTGCGTTTCGGGTCGACAAAACGCGCACCCGGAAGGTGCCCTTCGGCGTAGCGGGCGGCACTGGTCAGGTCCACCAGAATCAGTTCGCGGGCGTCGAGGCGAGGGAGCAAGTCGCTCGGCTCGATCACCAGCGGCAAGCCAGAGAAGTCAGACATGTGAGGTCTCCAGAGCACAAAAGGGAGGATTGTAGCGCAGCGTCACTGGCCTCGGGTGCTAAAGCTGTGCAGCGCTTTCTCGATGCACTGCGCGGTTTTGCCGAAGGCTTGCACGGACGTTTCCGAAAAGGCTCCGCCGCCCTGATCGGCCACGACAATCATGATGACCCGACCATTGTTGACCAGTGAGCGCAGCAACAGATGTTCGCCGCTGAACTGCGAACGCAGGCTGTGGGGCAACAAGGCAGAAAACTGCGCATTGTTGGCCGGACTCAGGCGCACTTGCGCCTGTTGCGCGAGCAAACGTTGCAGCACGCTGCTCTGGCTCACGGCAAAATTCAGCCCGGCAGCTTCCTTTGCCAGTCCCGATGTCTGGTGCACCCGCAGGTTGGCATGGGTGCGGTCGGCCATCAGGATCATAACCCGACGCATACCGCAGGCCATCAGGGCATCCCGCGCTGCGATGGTCAGGGACATGGCATTGGAAAAACGGCTGGGCTCGTGAAGCAGTTCGGCGCATTGCTTGCGCCACTTCACCAGGTCGTCGGCGCTGGGCCCTGCGGCTGGCAGCAAACCGGCATGAATGCGGTTCGTGCCCCATGGCCAAAGCAGCGCTTCGGCCGGGTGCCAGAGGTCGGGCATGGCGTGTTGATGGGCGCTGTTGGCGGCTTGTTGGTGCAATTGCTGTTGCAACTCGTCCATCGGCATTTGCAGGTACAGGCCGGTCAAGTACTGCCAGCGCCGACTGTGCGGGCTGTCCCAGGCGTGTTGCGCCGACAGTGCCAGACCGTTGGCCAGCAATACCGTATTGGCCGGCTGATTGAGCCAGCGGCGCAGGGTCGGATCGTCATCCAGGCGGTTCTGCTGGCGCAACGGGTGCGCGTTGTCGCGGGCGATGCGCAGGACTTTCACCAGCTCGCGCTGCTCGGTGAGCAACAGTCGATAACCTTGCTGCACCCAGATCGGCAGGCGCCAGATTTCCACCAGCGCTTGGCCGATGTCGAGCAAGCGCACACCAAACAGTTGCTTTTCGACCTTGCGGGCCGACTCACCTTTATGGATGACCCGCAACTCCCAGTCTTCGAGCAACTTCGGGTGCGTCAGCGCCAATGGCCACAACGGCGACAGAAACAGCAGGCTGCCCCAATGGATGTCCTGCCACAGCCGCGCCAGGCGACTGGCAAAAAAACCGTTGGCCTGTTGCGTGGCGTGCTGGCTGATCATTTGTATCTGCCGCAAGGCTTTGGGAATCTCGGCCTGAGGCATCGCGGGCAATCGCGCCAGCAGTTCTTCGGTGCGTTTGAGTCCGAGGCGATTGATCGCGATCTCGAGGTTTTCCGCAGGCTCGGTCATGACACCATGGGTGTGCCGGTTGGCTTCGCGAATCACGCTCAAGGCCAGGGCCGGGCTGCCTTGCATGAGGTCGGCGATGTCGCGCAGCGAGCTGCGATTATCGCGGATGGCCTTGCAGACCCGGTCGTGGCTGGCTTGCGGGACGGGGAGGCGAACGCCATCGAGAAGCTTGACCCAGCCTTCGAGCGTGGTTGGTTTTGGCGTTGGAACGTTCGTTTCGTTAACCATGGTGGGAGGCGATCATCGTCAACAATACCTGTGCCCGTAGGGGGTCAAATTAGCTTTTCGCCTGAACTGGCTATAGTCTGGCGCAGTTTTGCCGATAAGTAGAAGAAGAGATTTTTTAACTTCCGAATATGACCTTGAACCCGACTCAGTAAGTGCTCTCCTAACCTATGGCTAAAATTATCGGCATCATCGTCGTATTCGCGAGCGTGCTCGGCGGATACGTGCTTTCCCACGGCAAGATTGCCGCCCTGATCCAGCCTTTCGAGGTGATGATTATCGGCGGTGCTGCCCTCGGTGCATTCTTGCAGGCCAACCCCGGCTATATGACGATGCACGTGCTCAAGAAATCCCTGGGCATGTTCAGTTCGCGTTTCAACCACGCCTTCTACCTGGAAGTGCTGGGCCTGATCTACGAGATCCTCAACAAGAGCCGCCGCGAAGGCATGATGGCCATTGAAGGCGACATCGAAGATGCCGCGGCGAGCCCGATCTTTGCCAAGTACCCGACGGTGCTCAAGGACGAGCGCATGACCGCGTTCATCTGCGATTACCTGCGCATCATGTCTTCCGGCAACATGGCGCCCCATGAGCTGGAAGGCCTGTTCGACATGGAACTGTTCAGCCTCAAGGAAGACCTGGAACACCCATCCCACGCGGTCAACGGCATTGCCGACGCCATGCCGGGTTTCGGTATCGTCGCGGCGGTACTGGGTATCGTGGTGACCATGGCTTCGCTGGGTGAAGGCGACCAGAAATCCATCGGCCTGCACGTCGGCGCGGCACTGGTAGGTACCTTCTTCGGTATTCTCGCTGCCTACGGCTTCTTCGGCCCGCTGGCGCATTCCCTGGCCCACGATGCCAAGGAAGAGCTGAACGTCTACGAAGCCATCAAGGCCTCGCTGGTGGCATCGGCTTCCGGCATGCCGCCATCGCTGGCCGTGGAGTTCGGGCGCAAGGTGCTGTACCCGGCGCACCGCCCAAGCTTCGCCGAGCTGGAACAAGCGGTTCGCGGTCGCTAAGCCATGGAAAACAATCAGCCGATAATCATCAAGCGCGTCAAGCGCTACGCCGGCGGGCACCACGGGGGCGCCTGGAAAATTGCCTTCGCGGACTTTGCCACGGCGATGATGGCGTTCTTCCTGGTGTTGTGGCTGCTGTCCACCGCCACGCCGGAGCAGAAGATCGCCATCGCCGGTTACTTCAAGGACCCGATCGGCTTCTCCGAAAGCGGTACGCCGTACATCATCGACCTGGGCGGCACGCCGACCCTGGCACCGGAAAACACCCTCAACCCCGAGGTTAAGTCTCAGCCGCAGCCGGACAAGGTCACGGTCGATACCGATCAGGTCGAAGGCATGGCCGAGCAGGTCGAGAAAGAGCGCCTCGAACTGTTGCTGCAAGAACTGCAAAACAAGGTTGAAGAAAACCCGCAACTGCAGAAGTTCAAGGATCAGATTTCGTTCGAGATCACCCCGGACGGCTTGCGCATCCAAATTATGGACGCGGAAAACCGACCGATGTTCGACTCGGGTTCGGCTCGCTTGAAGCCGTATTTCGAAGACATCCTGCTGGCCATGGCCGACACCATCAAGGCGGTGCCGAACAAGATCAGCATCAGCGGCCACACCGATGCCAAGCCGTACACCGGCACTGGGGACTTCGGTAACTGGGAGCTTTCGGCCAACCGTGCCAACGCCGCACGGCGTGCGCTGGTGGCGGGCAGCTATCCGGAGGCGCAGGTGGCGCGCGTGGTCGGTTATGCCTCGTCGGCGCTGTTCGACCACGAGCACCCGTTCAATCCGGTCAACCGTCGTATCGACATCGTCGTACTGACCAAAAAAGCCCAGCGGGCGATCGAAGGTTCGCAAGGCGCGGAGCCGGCGCCGGACGCACCGCAAGGTTCGACCGCTCCCAACACCGCACCGGCTGCGCCGGCAGATCCGAACGCGTTGCCGGCGGACAGGGAACCACTGCCGGCCCACGAGTTGCGCGAGCGCTTGAACCTGTTCGACGACCCGGCACCGAAACCGGGTGAGCCCGCCAAACCGCCTGAACCACCCAAGCAGTGACCCACAAAAAAGCCGACAGCGATGTCGGCTTTTTTGTGTGCGGTGTCCCGTCCCCTGTAGGCGCCAGCTTGCTGGCGGAGGTCGTCAACGATGACGCGTGCTGACTGGCCCCACGCGGCGAATTCAGATCCTTCGCCGGCAAGCCAGCTCCTACAGAGGTTGGGCTGGGGCGATGTTAGAACCCACGAATGATCCGCGACTTGAGTTCGGCGTGAAAGCGATCCGCATTGGACTTATTGACGCTGCGCGCCGACGCACTACCCGTCACCGACTCCAGCGACATCGAGCGCTTGAGGGTCGATTCATTGCGATAGGCATCGATAAAGAACTCAATATCCCGCTCGCTGGTCAGCTTCGGCCACTTGTCCAGGTACAGCGGCAACTCGGCCGGGCCGGTCTTGAACGAGCAGATGCGCCGGTTGGTGATGGTCGCCTCGCCGATTTCGAAGGGTACCCACCACGACAGCGCGGTTTTCTCCGACACCACCGCCAACAGGTGCGTGCACTCGCTGATGTTGCGGGTGATCACCCCGGTGATGTCGTCGGTGGTCTGGGATTCGGGGTCCAGTACGTCGAGGTAGGTCTTGATGTTGGCCTGCATCAGGCGTGTGTTGATTTTGACGGCGTAGGCGCGGTCCATGTGGCGGTAGCTGATAAACACGGGCATCAGAAGTGTCCCTTGATCGCGAGTTCGCGGTAATAGGCGCCGAGGGCGGTGAGGCGGCAACCGGTGGCGTGGATGGCGGCGTAGTACATGTGTTCGGCGTCCACCGGTTCGATGAGGCTGTGGCGGTTGCACTTTTGCAATTGGGCGAATACCTCGCCGTGTTCCGGGTCGTATTCGGGTTCCGTGGGTTCAAAGCTGGGCGCCAGGGGGTACACCGATTCAGCCTCGGCAAACCATTCGGGGAGTTTGCGCAGGATGTCCTTGGGGATCAGCGGCGACACCTCGCGCAGGGAAATGAACTGCGATACGTTGGTCTTGAACACCGGCCGTTGCTCCCAGGCATCGAGCGCATTGTCGACGAACGAATAGAGGCTACCAGGGGTGATCTTGCCCAGGATGTTTGCCGCGCCGCCGTGCAGGGCCTGGAGCAACAAACCGGTGAACACGCCATGCTGGCCACCCTCCAACGCCGCTTCCTCCTTTTTGCAGGCGGTCAGGATGGTCATGCCTTCGCCGACCACGCTGCCTTCGCTGCGCAAGGCGCGCAATTCGCCGGCCGAACCGCTCTGGCAACAGTCGAGAATGATCACTTTGTTTTTGATCCGGGTGGCTTTGCTCGCCCAGTTGAGGATGTCGCTCAGGCGAATCCCGTCCTTGGCGTTCCGGTAATCCTGCGGGATCAACATGCCTTCATCGGTGTCGTTGTCGAAGCTGCCGTGGCCGGCGAAATACAGCAGCGCGACGTTGCAGTCGCCGCTAAAAAGCTCGCTGATCTGGTTCTCCAGTTTTTCCCGGCCCAGATAGTCCTCGGCGGAGGTCAGTACGATGTTCTTGAAGTTCGGGTCGCCATTGGCGTCGGTCTTCAGCACGGACGCCATGGCCATGGCGTCATTGCAACAACCGCTCAGGCGCGAAACGTGGGTGTAGTCGTTGATGCCGATAAACAGTCCCTTGCGCATGGTTACACCGCCGTGTGCTGGCGAATCGCGCTGATGATGCTGTTGGTGTTCCACGCACATTCGGCGTGTGCAGCGTTGCGTACCACGGTGGAAATGCGTTCTGCGCCGAACGGTTTGATCGCAATGATTACTTTGTCCATGCGCTGGGCAATCTCGATTTCCTTGTTGATCCACTTGCTGTAGGTGGAATACATGCCAGCCATGATCAAAACCGCCGAACACGGGCGGATCTTGTTTTCGATGGCCTCCTCGAGTTGCTTGTCGGTTTTCGCACCGACAATCGGGTTTTCAGGGGGCACCGAAAAATTCTTGTAGGTGAAATCGGGCTTGGCGTTGAGCAGACGCACGAGGTTGTCGTGGGCGTGGGAGTAGTTCCACGAGTGGCTGATGAACAGATGGTAGGTTTGCATGGGTGTCCCTCGATGTCGCTGGAGTGCGAAGAGGGCTTGAACTTAGGCGATTGCAGGGCGGCTACAAGGGGCCGCGGCGGAAAGAGAAATGCCCTACAAGCGAGCGCGATCAACCTTACAGAAAGATCTGACGTTCAAGCCGAGGGAAATCCAGCCGTCGGCCGCGCTGCTGAGGGCAGGGCGGCCGGTTCGTCTGTTTAGTAGCCGTTTTCCGGCAGGCTGGCGATGATCGAGCGGTAGCTGTTCATCCGTTGCTGCTGCACGCGGCCATCTTCAAGGGCCTTGAGCAGGGCGCAACCGGGTTCGCGGTCGTGCTTGCAGTCGCGGAAGCGGCAGGTGCCGAGCAGGTCGTTGAACTCGATGAAGCCGGCTTCGACGTCGGCACGGCTGACGTGGCCCAGGCCAAATTCACGGATACCCGGGGAGTCGATCAGCTCACCGCCGCCGGGGAAGTGAAACAGCCGCGCAGTGGTTGTGGTGTGGGTGCCCTGGCCGGACAGCTCGGACAACGGGCCGACGCGGGTTTCGACATCCGGCAGCAGGCTGTTGACCAGCGACGACTTGCCGACACCGGACTGGCCGACGAACACGCTGATGCGCCCGTCCAGTTGTGCCTGCAATTGTTCCATGCCGTTGCCGTGGTGCGCCGACACTTCCAGCACCGGATAGCCGAGGGTGCGGTAGACCGCGAGCAAGGCATTCAGGGCTGGGGCGTTGTTTTCGTCGATCAGGTCGAATTTGTTCAGCAGCAACAGCGGCTTGATGCCGGCATGCTCGGCTGCGACCAGATAACGGTCGATCAGGTTGGCGTGGGGCTCGGGCAGCGGCGCAAACACGATGACGATCATGTCGACGTTGGCTGCCACCGGCTTGAGCTGGCCGCGACTGTCCGGGCGGCACAGCTCGGTGTTGCGCGGCAATTGCGCCACGATCACGCCGATGCCTTGGTTGCCGGCGCGCCAGACCACCTGATCGCCAGTCACCAGCGCAGGCAGGTTGGCGCGCAGGTGGCAACGAAACACCTGGCCGGCCAGCTCGCCGTCGCGGGCCTCGACCTCGACCTGCACACCGAAGTGCGCGATCACCAGACCGTGCTGTTCCGGGCCCAGATCGCCGCCTTCAAGTGCCTCGACAGCCGAGGACTCGCGTTTGGCGGCGCGGGCAGCGCGTTCGCCCTGAATCTTTTCGATGCGCCAGTTTTGACGACGATTGAGTTGGCGTTTGGCCATGGGTGTTCCGTATAAAGAATGCAGCGATTAGGTAAAACGGCCGCGAGTTTAGCACGCCCGGCCACCGGCCTAGGCTAAACTGCGCAGCATTGCCTAGGAGTCGACACATGCAAAACCCGCAGAACCTGATCTGGATCGACCTGGAAATGACCGGTTTGAACCCGGACACCGACGTCATCATCGAAATGGCCACCATCGTCACCGACAGTGACCTGAACACCCTGGCCGAAGGCCCGGTGATCGCCATCCATCACAGCGACGAGATCCTCGCCGGCATGGACGAGTGGAACACCCGCCAGCACGGCGGTTCCGGCCTGACCCAGCGGGTTCGCGACAGCCGTATCAGCATGGCTCAAGCCGAAGCCGAAACCATCGCCTTCCTGGAGAAGTGGGTGCCGAAGGGCAAGTCGCCGATCTGCGGCAACAGCATCTGCCAGGACCGTCGCTTCCTTTATACCCACATGAAATCACTGGAAAGCTATTTCCACTACCGCAACCTCGACGTGTCCACGCTCAAAGAGCTGGCGGCGCGCTGGGCACCGGACGTGCGCGACAGCTTCAAGAAGGGCAGCACCCACCTGGCGCTGGACGACATTCGCGAGTCGATCGCCGAGCTGCAGCACTACCGCCAGCATTTCATCAAGGCTTGAACCTGAAACACGATCTGTACGAGCTGGCTTGCCAGCGAAGGGGCCCTCGGACACCTTCGCCGGCAAGCCGGCTCCTACAGAGAGCGCGAGCAAGCTCCCTCGTCACAGGTTGTGTCTGCCCTCTTTTGGTGCTCCAGCGAAGTCAGTAGACTGCGCGCCTTTCTGCAAGGACCGCCACCATGCTGCTGATGCTCTACCTGATCGCCATCACCGCCGAAGCCATGACCGGCGCCTTGTCTGCCGGGCGGCGTGGCATGGACTGGTTTGGTGTGGTGCTGATCGCGTGCGTCACGGCGTTGGGCGGCGGGTCGGTACGCGATGTGTTGCTCGGGCACTACCCGCTGACCTGGGTCAAACACCCGGAATACCTGGTGTTGACCACCGCAGCGGCGATGCTCACGGTGTTCACGGCGCGCTGGATGCGGCATTTGCGCTCGTTGTTCCTCGTGCTCGACGCCATGGGCCTGGTGGCCTTTACCCTGATCGGCTGCATCACCGCCCTGGAGATGGGCCACGGCATGTTGGTGGCGTCGGTCAGCGGCGTGATCACCGGGGTGTTCGGCGGCATCCTGCGGGATATTTTCTGCAACGACATTCCGCTGATCTTCCGGCGCGAACTCTACGCCAGCGTGTCGTTTGCGGCGGCCTGGTGCTACATGCTGTGCATCTACCTTCAACTGCCCGGCGAACAGTCGATCCTCATCACCCTGTTCGGTGGTTTTCTCCTGCGGTTGCTGGCCATCCGTTTCCATTGGGAAATGCCCAAGTTTGTCTATAACGACGAACAGTGATTGGTGCTTATCACGGTATGAGGGCGGGCATGCGGTAATTATCTAGCCCTTTATGAGTTGCCGTTCTTCATAAGCTGAAGATTCATTTCGGTTTATAGGCTACTTCCAATGCTTGATGCCCGCTCAGAACATTGCCCCGGTGACAGTCATAAACGATTCATCGAAGACAGAATCCCTGACTGGCTAACGCAGGCGTCGCCCCACCGACGTTTGGCATTACGCCAGGTGGCGGCCGCCCTTCCTGACTGGTACAGAACCGCCTCGGTACAGTCTCACGCCTCCCTCGCTCAAGCCAACAAGCTGGCCTGGCAATCGCAGGCCCGACTGGATCGGGTCTTCGAGCCTCTGGCCAACGTCCGCCGGTTTGCCGAGCCTTTGCTTCACCAGGCGCTGAAAGATCGCTTTGGCATCGATCTGGACGTCACTCGAACTTGCCTGCGGCTTTATCTGCCCACCGGCATTTTGGTTGGCTATCAAGTCAGAACCCTATCGTTGCTTGACGCCGCACTGAACAACTTCGAGCAAAAAGAAACGGCGGCGAATTACTTTGACCATGCCTCCTGTTTTATCAGTGAGCCTGATCCTCGGGGGCACTTCCAGGTGCTGACGCTTAATGGGCAAATAACCATCGATGCCTTTGCGTTGCTGTGCCGTGAGCTGGATATCGGAGGCCAATATTCGCGACAACTGGAAGCCCTGTTGCTGCCGACCGATGCAGTGGCCAAGGCAGGGTTGGAATATCGAGTCAAGAGCAGTCAGAGCGACGCCTTCAGGGTCGCCGTGCTCCTGGCGCGAATGAAAGGGGATATTGGCGCGCAGACTCAGTCAGCACTGTTGAAAATGCTTGATAGCAGCGCAAATCCGGCGCTGCGTTGCTACCAGTTGCAGATCATGACGGCCAGGCTGACCGGCATCATGCTGCTGGCGGGCGACCTGGAGCGTGCGTCCGGAGTCGAGCCGCTGGTGGTCTACATTCCCGACGATCCGCAGCACCCGATCAAGGAGTATCCGTCGACCCTGGCGTTCAAGGCGACATTGACCGAGCAACTGCGCTCACCGGCCTATCAATCGTTCTTTGCGCGGTTTATCGCCCATGGACAGCACGGGCAGTTCTTTACCGCGCTCGACCAGCAGTTGAACGCGATGACGTGGCACTCGGTGCAAGCCGGCGATCCGCAGCCCGCCTGGCGCCGCACGCCGATCGAGCCAACAGCGCTGCGATTTGACGCACAGCGGGTTGAAGGCAATCCATGGCAATGGCTGTACCAGGACAAACTCAACAAAATCCTCAATGACGCCCGCGTCATCGCCGTGCCTACCGCCGATGAAGACCGCCAGTCGCGCTGGGCGCAGTGGGACCGTCTGGAACACGCGGCCTCCGTGGTTTTGCAAGCTGCCGCCCTGCTGGCGATGCCTTTTGTGCCGTTATTGGGCGAGACGATGCTGGCCTACACCCTTTATCAACTGTTGGACGAAACCTTTACCGGGGTCGTCGACTGGGCGGATGGCCAGGTCATCGAGGCGACCGATCATCTGCTGGCTGTTGCCGAAAGCCTGGCGCAGCTGGCCACCCTAGGTGCACTGGGTGTCGCGGCCGGTAAAGTGCTGGCGATGAAGCCTTCGGCATTTGTCGAGGGGCTCAAGCCAGTAGTGCTGGACGATGGTCGCCAGCGCCTGTGGAATCCCGATCTCAAGCCCTATGAGCAACCCGTGGCACTGCCAATCGGGTCCGTGCCTGATGAATCAGGCCTGCATCATCAGGCGGGCAAGACCTTTCTCGTGCTGGAGGGACGTACCTATGAAGTGGGGGCCGACGCTAAAGGCGCGGCTCATCATGTGCGCCACGCGCAACGGCCGAACGCCTACCGGCCACAACTTATCCACAATGGCGTCGGCGCCTGGGCCCATGAGGTCGAGCGGCCGATGGAATGGCGAGGCGCGCAACTTTTTCGACGCATGGGACACACGGTTGCGCAGTTTTCTGACGAGGCGGCGCGACGCATCCTGGCGGTCAGCGGTATCGACGACACGATGTTGCGACACCTGCACGTTCACGCCCGCCGGCCGCCGGCCTTGCTGGAAGACACGATCCGCCGGTTTAAGCTTGATCAGCGCATCCAGGTGTTTCGAGAGCAAATCCTCAGCGCCGATCCGCGCGTCCATGGCACGGCAGACATTCATCTGCAAAAGCGTCTGTTGCACATGCAGCAGGTCAAGCTGCCCGAGGGCCAGGCAGGCGCCGGTCATCCCGTTGAATCCCTGTGGAACGTTCTCGGCGAACGCGAGCAGAAGCGATTGCTCGGCCTGAGCCCCGCACCGGGCGATGCGTTGCCGGCCGTGCATGTCAGAGCCGCATTGCTGCGCAGTCGAATGGCTAGATGGGCAGAGGAGCAGCGGACGTTGCTGTTCACGTCGATGGAGGCGGCGTTCGAATCGGCGGCGGACGCAGAGACGCAGCAGATGCGGCGGATTTTCCCTGAGTTGCCTCGTACCGTGGCGCAAGAGCTATGGCGTGAAGCCAGCACTGGCGAACGACTGCATCTGCGTAACAGGCCCGGCATGCCGCGACGCCTGGCCCAGGAGGCGCTGTTCTATTTGCGCGAACTGCGGCTTAACCGCGCCTGTGAAGGGTTGTACCTGGATACAGTGACCGGCGCGGACACTGACCGCCTGGCGTTGCACATGCTTGAATCGCTCGATGGCTGGATCGCCGATGTTCGCCTGGAGGTACGTGACGGACACTTTGTAGGCCCCCTGCTGGACAGCATCGGCCCGGTCGACGCGCCGATTCGCAAGGTGTTGGTCAAACAACAGGGGCGTTATGAGGCTCATGATGAGCGAGGTGAGCAACTGCATGGGCTCGACGATCTGTTCGGTGCCGCCCTGCACGCACTCCCCCAGGCCCGACGCGAGGCTATTGGCTTGCCCCATGTCGGCCAGGGCCGCGAACTCGAGCAAGCGCTCAGGCGCCAACCGTTGTTGCCTCGAGCTGAACTGAGAGCCTTGTTCGGGCAACCACCGCTGCAACCTGGCAGTCGATCTCCGATGCGGCTCGCGGTAGGCCGGGCGGGTTATCTGTTGGGCGGCGGCGAGCCTGTGCCGACGCAGGCCGGATCCATCACCCAGCGCCTTCGACGGCTGTTTCCCACGCTTGAGGACGAACAACTCGATACCCTGCGCCGGGAGCGATTGGCGACCGATCCATTGCAGGCAGTGGCCCGTCTGGAAAGTGAGTTGCTGACCCTGGTCAATGATCTGGAGGCCTGGGCCGCGGAGGTGCCCACCGTTCATCCGCTGACCGACACGGCCCTGAGCGCGGCCGACATCGCCGAGCAGCGCCGGCGCCGGATGCTGTTTGCGCAAGTCGTTGAGGCGAGTTGGCGCCAGCAGCTGACTGAGCACAATCGTTTCGACACGGGCCGGTTTTTTTCCAGGCTGGACCTGCTTGGTCAACTGCCCAGGCTGACGGGGGATTTCAGCCATGTTTCCGAGTTTTTGCTGATCAATGACAGTCCGTTCCTGCAGGCGGGCGACTTCCTGGAAAGTTTCTCCAATCTGAAATTTCTGACCCTCAGGGGCCTGCGGCTGGACGGGTTTCCTGGCGCTGCATTGCGCATGCGTGAACTGATCAGCCTGAACCTGGAAGGTTGCAATCTGCGGTTGGACGAAGCGACCGTTGAAGGCCTTGCACACATGGAGCAGCTTGAACGGCTCGATCTGGACAACAATCCGTTGGGGGCCACGCCGCATGTGGGGTACATGAAGCGGCTGGAAGAGCTGCGACTGAGGTCGACGGCCCTGAAGTCAGTCCCTGAGGGATTGTTCGATCTGGAAAAACTGCGCTATGCCGACTTGAGCGGTAATGACATCGAGCAACTTCCGGAAGCACTGTTCGACGTTGATGATGCGCGCAACGTCGAATACAACTTTGCTGACAATCCATTGAGTGCGTCGAGCAAACATCGTATTGCCGCATATGATGAAAATTCCAGCCTCGACAGAAAACTGTTGATTCAGATTGAAGTTGAACTCCCGGGTTTTAGTGACGGTGATCCGGAGAGTGGTTCCGACTCTGAAGAGAGTGGCTTTGGCAGTTTCAGCGAAGTGTCTGATGAAGAAGATTGAATCAGCGGAAGATGAAGGGAAACAAAATTAAAGTTAACTGAAATAACGCGAAACAGGTTGTCCGGTGTTTTTTTGGGTAGTTGCTTGAATTGCTCGCCGTCGTCGATTGAAGCGATTCGGTGTATTTGTTATTGGTCGTCAACAACTCGCGCTGTCGAGTTGAATAAAAGTATTGATCAATAACAGGGCGGTTCAATGAACGATATAAAAAAACCAATGGCGGCGGACTATGCAGCCCAAGGGGAAATCAGGGTGTCACGGCTCGAAATGCGGTTTGAAGTTCCCGGGATCGAGTCCAAGAGAATCTTTGCCAATGGCAGGATGCAGGTCCGGGTCTGGGTCATTGTCGTCGCGGTTGACGAGGACGGTACGCCGGTGCCATTGCAGTATTTCCCGGAATTGATCAGCACCCGGCTCGTTCGCTATCAAGATGGCCGGCCATTGGCGCAGGAACCGTATGCGGGCCAGCCGCTGCCGGGTTGGAATGCAAGTTTCATGGAAAATCGATATGCCCATGAGATGCCGGGAGCCACAAATTCGGCGGGAGGATCAGCAGGATCGGCAGGCGTCCCGGTCGAGTTCTGGGTGTCGTCTTCAGACGTTGGGCAATTACAGATTGCTGCGGAGGTGACGGTGCAGGGCAAAGTCTATAGAAGCAATAACACGATCAATCCGGACGGCGCGAAGCTGAATAATAGCGCGGTCATTAGCGCTGAACGGTGCCCCGGCTACAGTCCTGAGTTGTTTTCCTGGAAGTCGCAGGAAGTCTTCGGTGCATGGGGCGGTGCCAGGTTGTTTCGTTATGACCTGGGGTTGTACTCGGGTGGGCAGCAAGTCAAGTTGATTGATTGGGAAACCCATCAGTACGGTGAATCGAGCCGTTGGCCGGTCAAGTTTTGTTATACAGGTATGATCGCGTCGCCCTCGATCGGGCGCTCAAGGTCTTTCACAGGCGTGATGCTGCCCGTACAGGCAACAGAAGTTGATATTATCGGGTTCCGGGTACCTGCCATTCAGGGCGACGGGCAATTGACGGCTTTCAAGGGAATGCCACCGGTGTATGTCCGCAGCCTTGAAGAACCCAGACTCGATCCATTTCGGTTTCAAGTGCTGGACGAATTTGGTAATGCCCATCCTTTGTCATTGATGGTTGATATTCAGAGCAGCGAGTTTCTCTTGGTTAGAGGTTGAGCCGGCCTGTTTGGCGGACTTTATCCTGCCGGAAAGTTATTTATTTATGACATTTGAAAGGAGTTCAAATGACGGCTGCAAAACAGGCAAATATCCACTCCGCAGCGTTCAACTTTGATGAGTTCATGGTCGGGGGCGTCGATCCCCGCACGGGTATTTATACTTGTTCTCTGACGCTGGGCGAGTTGACTTCCGGGAGCATGAACGGCCCCTCACTACCGGTCCGGCTGTTCTTTAGTCCGCTGCAGGGCGAGGACGAAGGCCTGGGGCGGGGCTGGTCGCTGGCATTGACCCGATATGACACGGCCAGCGGCCAGTTGACGCTCTCAGGAGGTGAGCGCTACAAGGCGCGGCAGACCGCCACCCATTTGGTGTTTGACGAACTGAAACTGGAGACGCTCAAAGTACGGCGTCCCGCGCCAGGGCGTTTTGACGTTGTGCATAAAACTGGCCAGCGTGAGGAACTAAGTGTTTACGGCAGCAGCGATCTGGCGGTGCCGACGAAGATCGTTGCCGCCAATGGTGCAGCAATCCTGTTCGACTACACGGCCATCAACGGCGAGCCGGTACTCGCGACGGTACGAGACGTCCATCGGACCTTGCTGAGCATCACTCGCACCGTCGGCCAGGTAACGCTGACCCAGAATCCCGGTACTGCCTGCGAGGCGACCTTCATTCTGAAATTGTCCAACGATGGAGTGTCCTCCATTCGCTTGCCGGAGGGAGGGTTGTGGTCGTTGTCCTACGAACTCATCGGTGGCTTCAACTGCCTGACACACATGACCTCGCCCCTGGGCGCTCGCGAGTTGATCAGCTACCAGAGTGATGGTCACCGTTTTCCACCGGGTGCGCCGGTGCGCGCCATTCCCCAGGTGATTACACACACGCTGTTCCCCGGACAAAAGCAGCCAGCGATCACGACTAACTACCGCTATTCACAAAAGAATTTCCTGGGTTTTGACGACCCCGATATCCGTTGGTCAGACGGCGGTGACACGCTCTATCAGGGGGCGTCCGATTACCAATATGACTCGACCGAAACGCTGATGAACGGGGCCGTCGTGCATCGCTCCATCAAGCGCACCTACAACAAATACCATCTGCTGGTCGCGCAAGTGGCGACGTGCAATCAGAAGGTCACCACGCAATCGATCACCTATCACCTTGAGCCCGGCAAGCGGTTCGAACAGCAGCCAGCGCAGTTTCGCCTGCCAAAGACGCAGACGCTGCGCTATGAAGATCGCAAGACCGGTGCTTTTCGCGAAGAGGTGATCGAGACCGGTTTCGATGCCTGGGGCAATCTGCTCCAGCACGTGGCAGCAGACGGCGTGGTCACCCGGTCGGCGTTTTATCCGGCCGCGGGTGCCGATGGCTGTCCAGCCGACGCATTGGGTTTCGTACGGTTTGAAAAGCACAGAACCGTACTCCCTGCAGCCGGTTTTGCTGACGCCGCGACAACTCAGATGCGATTTCGCTACCGTTCACTCGGGCATGGCGGGGCAGCAGATCACCCTGTCCTCCTTGAACAGAAGACCTGTTACGAGCGGGCGAAGACCGGCGACATCCTGCGTACGCAAACGGACCTGACGTATATCGATCAGCCGACGGATACCCGCCGCCATGGCCTGCCGCAAAAGCAGACCGTCATGTGCAACGGGCAGGCGAGCATCACCGAGTTTCAGTACGTCTTCAGCGATGCGACTCTTTCCCTGCAAACCATTCAGACAGGGTTTGACGGCACCCACAAAACTTCGACTCTTACACTGTCGACGCTCAACGGTTTGAAGTTGGCGGAGCACACGGAGGATGAAGGCAAAGTCGAATACGCCTACGACCGGCTCGGTCGCCTGTTGAGTGAAACGGTCGCAGCCGGAACGCCTTTTGCGGTCACGCGCAGCACGCAATACCAGTTGCCAAAAGTGGGCGGCGCGCCGGCGGCGACGTTGTCTACCGACGTCAACGGCGTACAGCAGAGGACCTGCTACGACGGTCTCGGCCGGGTCATCACCCTCGAAGAGCAGGAAGCCGATCAGGCAGCCCCGGGTGAATTGCGCCAGGTATTTGCCGCCCGCTACGACAGGCTCGGGCAATTGACCGATGAAACCGTGACCGACTGGTGGCCCGGGCAGACACGGGTGCTCAACACCCGTTTCGCGTTCGATGACTGGGGTCGGCTCAACGCCACGCTCTACCCCGACGGCCGCCAGGAACGCTGTGACTACGATCCGGTCAGTCGCCAGGAAACGAACCACCAGCAAGGCATGGGCAAGTCGGTCACCACCTACAACGTCTTTGGCAAGCCGGCCAGTGTTGAGGTGTTCGATCGCGGTGGGCAACCCCAAGGCAAGCACCTGTATGACTACGATGGCCTGGGCCGCAGTGTCGCGCAGACTGACCCGGTCGGTAACCGCACGACCTACGAATATGACGTCTTCAATCGCCTGACCCGAAGCGTTCTGCCCGATGGGCATGCGGTACAGACCGATTACGCCGCACATAGCGATCAGTCACTGCCCATTGAAGTCAGTGTGGCGGGGCGCAGTCTGGGGCAGCAACGCTTCGATGGCCTAGGGCGCCTGGTGCAGAGCCAGTGTGGCGGGCGGGTGACCGAAGCCGGCTACGAGGCCGGTTTAAGCCAGCCAGCATGGAAGCGCATGCCCGCTGGCGAGCGCATCGAATTTCAGTATGAGCAGCCGTTGGGTGGCCGCGTGACGCAGCGCAAGGCCACGGGGTTGCTGGCCAGCTACGAATATCACCCACAGCTCGGCGAGTTGACCAAGTGTGTCGAGCAGCAGCGCGAAGTCCGACTTGAGTACTTCCTGTCCGGGCGCCTCAAGCGCGAGGTCGTGAAGGTGGGGGGCAGTGAAAAGAGCCTTTCTTACACCTATAGCCAGCTCGGCCGGCCGCTTGGTTTTATCGATGCACTCGGTGATGAGCACAAGACTGAATACGACGCGGTCGGGCGCCCGCAATCCTTCGATCAGCCCGCGCTAAAGGCTGCATTCGCCTACAACGCCTTGGGGCAACTGGCAACCATCGATGCGAAAGCCAGCGATGGTCTGGGTTCGATGATCACCCGCCTGGCCTACGATGATCTGGGGCGTGAGGTCGAGCGTACATTTGAAATGGGCGCTGGCATTACACAGACGCTGACATCGAGTTACACCCTGGCCGGCAAACTGGCACAAAGAACCCTCAAACAGGGGGATGAAATACTGCGCAGCGAACAGTTCACCTACGATGCGCGTGGCCGGCTCAAGACATTCGTCTGCACCGGCACACAACGTCCGCGGGATAGCCTGGGCAATGAAATCATCCAGCAGACCTACGTATTTGACGCGTTCGACAACATCGTGTCCCTGGAAACCGACTTTCCAGGCGGGCGCAATCTCGCCTCATTCGATTTCAGCGCCAGTGACCCGACCCAATTGACGGGCATTAACAACAGTCATCCGGATTACCCAGCGCCCGTCGTGCTGCAATACGACGCCAATGGTCATTTGATTGTCGACGAACAAGCGCGCCGCCTCACCTACGATGCGTTGGGCCGCTTGACCCAAGTGGCGAGTGCCACCGGCACGGTGCAGCGCCGGTTTCACTACGATGCACGGGACCAGTTGGTGGAGTTGTCGCAGCCATCCGGCGCGGCGATCCAGCGTTTCTACCGGGCGGGGTGGGCAATCAACGAAATCTGCGGTCCAAACGCCAGCACTTCACTGCGTCAGAACGACCTGCTGCTGGGTCAGGATCGCAAGGGCGAAGCAGCCGGTGTCCGGCTGCTGGGCACCGATCAGCAACAGACCGCGTTGACCGAAGTGCTGGACGGGCAGCATCGCCATCTCGCCTACAGCCCTTACGGCCATCGCCCCGCGGAAGGCGGTCTGTTCAGTCTGTTGCGCTTCGCGGGCGAGCCCTTCGACCCGCTGACCGGTTTGTACCTGCTGGGTAATGGTTATCGGGCCTACAGCCCAGCGCTGATGCGCTTTGTCAGCCCCGACTCGCTGAGCCCGTTCGGTGCCGGCGGCTTGAACCCCTATGCCTACTGTGCGGGCGACCCGATCAACCGCGTGGACCCGACCGGGCACATTTGGCAATCGGTGCTGGGGATCGCCTTGTCGGTCGCCGGCCTGGCCCTCAGCGTGGTCACACTGGGCGCGGCGACGCCCTTGGCGTTGTTGAGTATTTCGTTCGCCGCCGCCTCTACCGCGTTAGCGATTTCTGCAATGGCTGTGGACGAACTCGCACCCGACTCGGGGATCGGTGATGCGCTGGGTTGGGCGAGCGTGGTCACGGGTGGATTGGCGGCGGCCAGCGGATTGGGTGCTGCGGGCAGTAGCGCGGTCAAGGCCGGCAACCGACTCGCCGGGGCCTATAAGGCGGGGTTGAGCAGCGATCCGAAAGCGGCAGCCAAGGCCATGGCCAGCGGGATGGGCAAGGCCAGGAAAGCCTCGGGCATCGTCAAGGGCAAGGGCGCCAAAAAGGCCGCGAAAGCCGCCCAGGCGGGTGAGAGCGGTCCGAGTACGCCGGCCCGCTGGACGCGTACCGGTGTCGGCGATGAAACCATCCCGTCAGACCTGAAAGCGGCGTACCGGGGCGAGTGGGAGAAATTCAAGGACGGTCTGGACCAAGGGCTGCACCCCAAGCAAGCGGCGGAGTTGATGGATGACCCGTTTTTCAAGAAGCTCGGTGGCGCGAGCAATCAATGGACGGTACGTATCGGTGGCAAGGACCGGGTTTCCTTTTCGATCCACGACCGCAGTCATCAAGTGGAGATCCTGCAAATCGGCGGGCATCCCTGAGCAGGGCGGCGCTGGTTACAGCGGCGTGGCCTGTCGTTCGGCATGTTGGCGCAACGCCCACTCGACATGCTCCCTGACCAGCGCCGACGGATAATCGCGCCGCGCCTTCAACGCTTCCAGCACCGGGATCGTTGAAGGCGCATTCCCCAATCCCACGGCCAGATTGCGCAACCAGTTTTCATAGCCGGTCCGGCGCAGCGGTGAGCCTTCGGTGCTACTGAGAAACCTCTCTTCATCCCACAAAAACAATTGCGCCAGCCCGGCGTTGTCCAGGTTATGACGCGGCTTGAAGTCATTTTCTCCAGACGGACGGGCGAAACGGTTCCAAGGACAGACGATTTGACAGTCATCGCAACCAAACACCCGATTGCCGATCAGGGGCCGCAGGTCTTCGGGGATCGCGCCCTTGAGTTCGATGGTCAGGTACGAAATACAGCGCCGCGCGTCCAGTACATAGGGGCCGACGAAGGCATTGGTCGGGCAGATGTCGAGGCACGCACTGCAACGGCCGCAATGTTCGGTGGCGTGGGGTGGGTCGACCGGTAGCGGCAAGTCGACGAACAGCTCGGCGAGGAAGAAATAACTGCCGGCCTTGCGGTTCAGGACCAGGGTGTTCTTGCCGATCCAGCCCAGACCGGCCTGTTCGGCGATGGCTTTTTCCAGCACGGGTGCGCTGTCGACGAAGGCGCGGTAGCCAAACGGGCCGATTTCAGCCTGAATCTTTTCTGCCAGTTGCTGCACGCGCTTGCGGATCAGCTTGTGGTAATCACGGCCCAGGGCATACCGCGAGACGTAGGCTTTTTCCGGTTGGGCGAGCACTTTGGCCATCTGCGTATCGCCGGACAGGTAGTCCATGCGCAGGGAAACCACGCGCAACGTGCCGGGCACCAGTTCTTCCGGGTGTGAGCGTTTGCTGCCGTGGGCGCCCATGTAGTCCATTTCGCCGTGGTAGCCGGCGGCGAGCCAGCGCTCCAGGTGCTGCTCATGCTCGGCCAGGTCGAGGCCGCTGATGCCGACTTGCTGGAAGCCCAGCTCGCGGCCCCAATCCTTGATGGATTGGGCGAGGGCGGGGAGGTCTGTAGGAATAGCAGGCATGAGGCGAGAGAAACCGGAACTGAGGTGCGTATAATTCTGCCAGACATCGGAGCCCAAAGACGCATGCCGCACACTAAAGATGAATTACCCGACGCGCTGTACAGCGCCGCGCAAGTGCGGGCACTCGATGCGAGCCTGATCCCGGCCGGTACGCCGGGCTTCGAATTGATGCAGCGCGCGGCGCGGGCGACCTGGCGGGCGCTGGTGCGGCAATGGCCCACCGCGAATGAACTGAGCGTGCTGGCCGGGCATGGCAACAATGCTGGCGACGGCTATCTGGTGGCCACGTTGGCCCAGCGTGCCGGCTGGACGGTTCGGGTGCTGACGGTAGGGGATCTGCAACGCTTGCAGGGAGACGCTGCGTTGGCCCACGCCGAGGCGCTCTCTGAAAACGTACTCATCGAACCGTGGACAGCACAATCGGGATTGCGCGGCGTGGTGCTGGATGCTTTGCTCGGCACCGGCCTGAGCGGCGAGGTGCGTGAGCCGTATGCCGGCGCCATCGCGGCGATCAATGCCAGCGGGCTGCCGGTCGCAGCGGTGGATATCCCTTCGGGGCTGTGCGCCGACACCGGTCGTATCCTCGGTCAGGCGGTACGGGCCGACCTGACGGTGACGTTCATCGGTTTGAAGCTGGGGTTGTTCACCGGCGAGGCGGCCAATGTAGTGGGCGAGTTGCTGTTCAATGACCTGCAGGCCGACCCTCAGTTGATAGAGGGCGCCGCGTTCACCGCTCGTCGCTTGAACGCTGCCAACCTGCCGCGTCCAGCGGCGCGGGCACCGGCTTCCCACAAGGGTCAATTTGGTCACGTATTGCTGATCGGCGGCGATCGCGGGTTGGGTGGCGCGATCCTGTTGAGCGCGCAAAGTGCGCTGCGCAGTGGGGCTGGCATGGTCTCGGTGGCGACCCGCAGCGAGCACGTGCCCGCCGCGCTGGCACGAATCCCCGAGGCGATGGTGCTGGGTGTGTCGTCGGCCAATCAGCTGATGGGTTTGCTGCAAAAGGTTTCCGTGTTGGTGGTCGGCCCGGGGCTGGGGCAGGCGGGTTGGGGGCGCAGCCTTTTATCGGCCGCCGCCAATGCTCCATTGCCGCAAGTCTGGGACGCCGACGCGCTGAATCTGTTGGCCGAAGAGCGCGTGAGTTTGCCCAGCGATTGCGTGATCACCCCGCATCCTGGCGAAGCGGCGCGCTTGCTTGGAATGAGTACAGCGCAGGTTCAGGCCGATCGACCGGCAGCGGCTCATGCATTGAGTCGTAAGTATTCGGCGGTCGTGGTACTCAAGGGCGCCGGCAGCCTGATCGCCAGCCCCGACGGGCGGCTGGCTGTCTGTCATCAGGGGCACCCGGCGATGGCCACCGCAGGGCTGGGCGATGTGCTGGCCGGGCTGGTCGGCGCGCTGCTTGCCCAAGACATGGCGTCATACGACGCGGCCTGCCTGGCGGTCTGGCTGCACGCCAATGCCGGGGCGCAACAAGGTAAATTCGGCCGTGGACTGGCGGCCAGTGATCTGATTCCAGCCATTCGTCAGTTGTTGGAGGAGCAAGCACCGTGTCTGAAGTAACCCTGTACCTGGCCGACGAGCAGGCCATGACCGACTTTGGCGCACGCATTGCCTGCATTACCCAGGGCCACGGCCTGATCTTCCTGGAGGGCAACCTCGGGATGGGCAAGACCACGTTGTCGCGGGGTATCATTCGCGGCCTGGGCCATGTCGGGGCGGTCAAGAGTCCGACGTTCACCCTCGTCGAGCCCTATGAAATCGGCGCTATCCGCGCCTTTCACTTCGACCTGTACCGCCTGGTCGACCCGGAAGAGCTGGAGTTTCTCGGCATTCGCGACTACTTCGAAGACGATGCCTTGTGCCTGATCGAATGGCCGGGCAAAGGTGCAGGCTTTTTGCCAAAGCCGGACCTGACCATTACCATTAGCCCGCATAACAGCGGTCGTTCGCTGAAAATTTTGCCTCAGGGCTCGCGTGGCGAGGCCTGGAGTGCCGCTTTGGCATTGGAATCCAAATAGATGATGGGGTTAGGTATGCGCTTTCGCGCGTTGGTGGCTGCCGTAGGGGTGTTGTTTTTGGCGGTGACCGTCGACGCCGTGGCCGATACGAAGGTCAACAGCGTTCGCCTGTGGCGGGCGCCGGACAACACACGACTGGTGTTTGACCTGACAGGCCCGGTGCAACACAGCGTCTTTACCCTGACGGCTCCGGATCGCCTGGTGATCGACATCAACGGTGCGACCCTCGGCGCACCGCTCAACGTCAACACCTCGAACACGCCTATTACCGCCATGCGCTCGGCGCAACGCACGCCGACCGACCTGAGGGTGGTCATCGACCTTAAAAAGGCCGTTACCCCGAAAAGCTTCTCCCTGGCGCCCAACGCCCAATACGGCAACCGACTGGTGGTCGACCTGTTCGACAACGCGGCAGATGCCGCACCGCCGCCAACGCCTGCGCCTTCGGTTGCCACGGTGCCGGCGGTGCCTGTCACGCCTGCGGAGCCGGCGATCAAGCTACCTCCGGCCCCGGCCGGCAAGCGCGACATCATTGTCGTGATCGACGCCGGTCACGGTGGCGAAGACCCTGGGGCCTCAGGCTCCCGTGGTCAGCGCGAGAAAGACGTGGTGCTGGCGATCGCCCGTGAACTGCAGCGGCAGGTCAACGGCATGAAAGGCTTCCGCGCTGAACTGACCCGTACCGGCGACTACTTCATTCCGCTGCGCGGCCGTACCGAAATCGCCCGCAAGAAAGGCGCCGACCTGTTTGTCTCGATTCACGCTGACGCCGCGCCGTCCGCTGCTGCGTTTGGGGCGTCGGTATTCGCCCTGTCCGATCGTGGTGCCACTTCGGAAACCGCCCGTTGGCTGGCCGACAGTGAAAACCGTTCCGACCTGATCGGCGGTGCCGGCAACGTCAGCCTCGATGACAAGGACCGTATGCTCGCCGGTGTGTTACTGGACCTGTCGATGACCGCGTCGTTGACCTCCAGCCTGAACGTTGGCCAGAAGGTGCTGAGCAACATCGGTCGGGTCACGCCACTGCACAAGCAGCGGGTGGAACAGGCCGGGTTCATGGTGCTGAAGTCGCCGGACATTCCGTCGATCCTGGTGGAAACCGGCTTCATTTCCAACGCCAACGAGGCTTCCAAGCTCGCCGCGTCGAGCCATCAGCAGGCGTTGGCGCGTTCGATCAGCAGCGGTGTGCGCCAGTTCTTCCAGCAAAACCCGCCGCCGGGCACCTACATCGCCTGGCTGCGCGACTCCGGCAAAATCGTCCAGGGCCCACGTGACCACCGCGTCAGTCCGGGTGAAACGCTGGCCATGATCGCCGTGCGCTACCAGGTGTCGCCAGCGACCCTGCGCAGTGTCAACAAGCTGTCGAGCGATGAGCTTAAGGTCGGTCAGCACCTGACCATTCCGGGCACTGAACTGGCGGCCAAGGAATGAATCAGGTCGTGAACAACGGCGCTCGTATCGAACTGCTCAGCCCGCGCCTGGCGAACCAGATCGCGGCAGGCGAGGTGGTCGAGCGCCCGGCTTCGGTGATCAAGGAACTGTTGGAAAACAGCCTCGACTCCGGCGCCAAACGCATCGACGTCGATGTCGAGCAGGGTGGTGTCAAGCTGCTGCGGGTGCGCGACGACGGTAGTGGGATTTCTGCCGATGACCTGCCGTTGGCCCTGGCCCGTCACGCCACCAGCAAGATCCGCAACCTGGAAGACCTCGAACAGGTCATGAGCCTGGGCTTTCGCGGTGAAGCGCTGGCATCGATCAGCTCCGTCGCGCGGCTGACCCTGACTTCCCGCACCCGCGACGCCGATCAGGCCTGGCAGGTCGAGACTGAAGGCCGGGACATGGCGCCCCGCGTACAGCCTGCCGCGCATCCGGTGGGGACATCGGTTGAAGTGCGTGACCTGTTCTTCAATACCCCGGCGCGACGCAAGTTCCTCAAGACTGAAAAAACCGAATTCGATCACCTGCAGGAAGTGATCCGGCGCCTGGCCCTGGCGCGTTTCGATGTGGCGTTCCATTTGCGCCACAACGGCAAGACCATCCTCAGCCTGCATGAGGCCCATGATGATGCGGCCCGCGCACGGCGAGTGGCGGCGATCTGCGGGCCGGGCTTCCTCGAGCAGGCGCTGCCAATCGAGATCGAACGCAATGGCCTGCACCTGTGGGGCTGGGTCGGGTTGCCGACCTTCAACCGCAGCCAGGCGGATTTGCAGTATTTCTTCGTCAATGGCCGTGCGGTGCGCGACAAACTGGTGGCCCACGCGGTGCGCCAGGCCTATCGCGACGTGCTGTTCAACGGACGGCATCCGACCTTCGTGCTGTTTTTTGAAGTCGACCCGACCGGCGTCGATGTGAACGTGCACCCAACCAAGCACGAAGTGCGCTTCCGTGAGGGGCGCATGGTTCACGACTTCCTGTATGGCACCTTGCACCGGGCCTTGGGCGATGTGCGCCCGGACGATCATCTGGCGGCGCCGGTGGCCACGGCCATCGTCCGGCCCAGCGGGCTCGAAGCCGGTGAATTCGGCCCCCAGGGCGAAATGCGCCTGGCCGCCAATGCGCTGCTGGAGCAGCCTCAGGCTCAGCCTTCGTTCAATGCACCGGCCGGTTCGGGTGCTGGCGCGGGTTATCAGTATCAGTACACACCGCGTCCGCAGTCCGCTGTCCCGGCTGCCGAAGCGCAGGCCGCCTATCGCGAGTTTTTTGCGCCACTGCCCGAAGCCAATGCCAGTGCGCTGCCGGCCGGGCAGGACGACATCCCGCCACTGGGTTACGCACTGGCACAACTCAAGGGCATCTACATCCTTTCGGAAAACGCCCAGGGCCTGGTGCTGGTGGACATGCACGCCGCCCACGAGCGGATCATGTACGAGCGCTTGAAGGTGGCAATGGCCAACGAAGGCTTGAGCGGCCAGCCATTGCTGGTGCCCGAGACCTTGGCCCTCAGTCAGCGCGAGGCCGATTGCGCCGAGGAGCATGTCGCGTGGTTCCAGCGACTGGGCTTCGAATTGCAGCGCCTGGGCCCGGAAACCCTGGCCATCCGGCAGATTCCGGCGCTGCTCAAGCAGGCTGAAGCCAACCGGCTGGTGGGCGACGTGCTCGCTGACCTGATGGAGTACGGCACCAGCGACCGCATCCAGGCGCACCTGAACGAATTGCTCGGAACCATGGCCTGCCACGGTGCGGTACGGGCGAACCGGCGTCTGGCCCTGCCGGAAATGAACGGTCTGCTGCGCGACATGGAAAACACCGAGCGCAGCGGTCAATGCAACCATGGCCGACCGACCTGGACCCAGCTGGGCCTGGACGATCTGGACAAACTGTTCTTGCGCGGTCGTTGATGAGTCAGCTCCCCCCTGCGATTTTCCTGATGGGCCCGACCGCCGCCGGCAAGACCGACCTGGCCATCGAACTCACCAAGGTCCTGCCTTGTGAGCTGATCAGCGTCGACTCGGCGCTCGTCTACCGCGGCATGGACATCGGCACCGCCAAACCTTCGAAAGAGTTGCTGGCGCAGCATCCGCATCGCCTGATCGATATTCTCGACCCTGCCGAGAGTTATTCGGCTGCGGATTTCCGCCGTGACGCCCTGCAAGCCATGGCCGAGATCACCGCACGCGGAAAAATTCCGTTGCTGGTGGGCGGCACAATGCTCTATTACAAGGCTTTGACGGACGGCCTGGCCGACATGCCGGCGGCCGATCCGGATGTGCGTGCGCAAATCGAAGAAGAGGCTGCACGCCTTGGCTGGCAAGCCTTGCACGACCAATTGGCGACCATCGACCCGGTTTCCGCGGCGCGGATTCATCCGAACGACCCGCAGCGTTTGAGTCGGGCACTGGAAGTTTATCGTGTCAGCGGTCAGAGCATGACCGCCCTGCGTTTGCAACAAAGTGCGCAAAGTACTGAAGCAGCCGCTTCGGGACAGCAACAATTGCCCTATACTGTCGCGAACTTGGCCATTGCCCCGGCAAATCGTCAGGTACTTCACGAGAGAATTAAACAAAGATTCACTTTAATGTTGGAACAGGGATTCATTGACGAGGTCGTAGCCCTGCGTAATAGAGGTGACCTGCATGCCGGGATGCCGTCTATACGTGCAGTAGGCTACCGCCAAGTCTGGGATCACCTGGATGGCAAGCTGACGTCAGCCGAGATGCAGGAGCGTGGAATCATTGCCACGCGCCAATTGGCGAAACGCCAGTTCACCTGGCTGCGCAGCTGGACTGATCTGCATTGGCTGGACAGTCTCGATTGCGACAATCTGCCACGCGCCTTGAAATACCTTGGGACCATCTCCATATTGAGGTGAGTCCTTGCAATTGCCGTCTATCCTTGGGGGTGTGGCGGCTAAAGCCATCTGAATTACCTATTTTTTATATTGAATCCTTAAAGGAGTGCGGCACATGTCAAAAGGGCATTCGCTACAAGACCCTTACTTGAATACTTTACGTAAAGAGAAAGTTGGGGTGTCCATCTACCTGGTCAACGGTATCAAACTGCAAGGCACGATCGAGTCGTTCGACCAGTTCGTCATCCTGCTGAAAAACACCGTAAGCCAAATGGTCTACAAGCACGCTATCTCGACAGTGGTACCGGTTCGTCCAATTCGTCTGCCTAGCGCAACCGAATCCGAAGCGGGTGACACTGAGCCAGGTAACGCCTGATAGGAGTCTCCTTTGTTCTTTGAGCGCCACGGTGGTGGTGAGCGAGTCATCCTCGTTCACTTGGATGGACAGGACCCTGAGGCGCGCGAAGATCCGCAGGAGTTTCAGGAGTTGGCTAATTCGGCTGGCGCCGAGACCGTCGCGTTTTTTAACGTGCCGCGTCATCGGCCAACCGCCAAATTCCTGATTGGTAGCGGCAAGGTCGAGGAACTTCGCGACCTGGTCCACACCGAAGAAGCCGATCTGGTGATCTTCAATCACGTCCTCACACCCAGTCAGGAACGTAACCTCGAACGTGTTTTCGAGTGTCGCGTGATCGACCGTACCGGTCTGATTCTCGATATTTTCGCCCAGCGCGCCCGTACTCATGAAGGCAAGCTCCAGGTAGAACTGGCCCAGCTTGACCACATGAGCACCCGGCTGGTTCGCGGCTGGACTCACCTTGAGCGCCAAGGCGGCGGCATCGGCATGCGTGGCCCGGGTGAAACCCAGCTCGAAACCGACCGGCGCCTGCTGCGGGTTCGTTTGCGCCAGATCAAGGGTCGCCTGGAAAAGGTGCGCAGCCAGCGCGAGCAGTCGCGACGCGGCCGCTCGCGTGCGGATATCCCTACCGTGTCTCTGGTGGGGTACACCAACGCCGGTAAATCCACGCTGTTCAATAACGTGACCAAGTCCGACGTGTACGCCGCTGACCAGCTGTTTGCCACGCTGGACCCGACCCTGCGCCGTCTGGAACTGGACGACCTGGGGCCGATTGTCCTGGCCGACACCGTGGGTTTCATTCGCCATTTGCCGCACAAGCTGGTCGAAGCATTCCGGTCTACGCTCGAAGAGTCGAGCAACTCCGACCTGCTGCTGCACGTGATCGATGCGGCCGAACCGGATCGGATGTTGCAAATCGAGCAGGTGATGGTCGTGCTGGGCGAGATCGGGGCCCAGGACTTGCCGATCCTCGAGGTCTATAACAAACTCGATTTGCTTGAAGGCGTTGAGCCACAAATCCAGCGCGACGAAAACGGCAAGCCTCAACGGGTCTGGCTTTCGGCGCGTGATGGCAGTGGTCTGGAATTGCTTGAGCAAGCTATTGCGGAGTTGTTGGGCAGTGAGTTGTTTGTCGGTACGCTGCGCCTGCCTCAACGCTTTGCGCGTCTGCGTGCGCAGTTTTTCGAGCTGGGCGCGGTACAGAAAGAAGAATACGACGAAGAAGGTGTCAGCTTGCTGGCCGTTCGATTGCCGCGCTCGGAGCTCAATCGACTGGTCAGCCGTGAGGGCGTTGTGCCGACGGAGTTCATCGAGCAACACACTTTGCAATAAAAGCCTGAGAAAGCGGTTGTGTCGTGGTGACAGGCATTCTGTAGCATTGGCCGGCGCGCCGTGGGTGCGTCTTTGCTTTATCAGATGGAGAGCGCTATGGCTTGGAATGAGCCGGGTGGCAACTCGAATAATCAGGATCCTTGGGGTGGCAAGCGCCGTAACAACGGCGACCGCAAGGGACCACCAGATCTCGACGAGGCCTTCCGAAAGCTGCAGGAAAGCCTGAACGGTTTGTTCGGTGGTGGTAAGAAACGCGGTGGTGATGACGGCGGTGGTCCGGGCAAGAGTGGCGGCTTTGGCGGCCTGCTCGGCATTGGCCTGGTCGTGCTGGCTGCCGTATGGCTGTACAGCGCGGTCTACGTGGTCGACGAGCAGGAGCAAGCCGTGGTGCTGCGCTTCGGCAAGTACTACGAAACCGTGGGTCCTGGCCTGAATATCTACTTCCCGCCGATCGACAAGAAGTACATGGAAAACGTCACGCGTGAGCGTGCCTACACCAAGCAGGGCCAGATGCTGACCGAAGACGAGAACATCGTCGAAGTGCCCCTGACCGTGCAGTACAAGATCAGCAACCTGCAGGACTTCGTGCTGAGCGTCGATCAGCCGGAAATCAGCCTGCAACACGCGACCGACAGCGCCTTGCGCCATGTGGTGGGTTCCACCGCGATGGACCAGGTGTTGACCGAAGGTCGTGAATTGATGGCCAGCGAAATCAAGGAGCGCCTGCAACGCTTCATGGACACCTATCGCACCGGTATCACCGTCACCCAGGTCAACGTTCAGAGCGCAGCGGCACCGCGTGAAGTCCAGGAAGCCTTCGATGACGTGATCCGTGCCCGTGAAGATGAGCAGCGTTCGCGCAACCAGGCTGAAACCTATGCCAACGGCGTCGTGCCGGAAGCCCGTGGTCAGGCCCAGCGCATCCTCGAGGATGCCAATGGTTACCGTGACGAGACCGTCTCGCGCGCCAAGGGTGAGGCCGATCGCTTCACCAAGTTGGTCGCCGAGTATCGCAAGGCCCCTGAAGTCACCCGCCAGCGTCTGTACCTGGACACCATGCAGGAAGTCTTCAGCAATACCAGCAAGGTACTCGTGACCGGAAACAAGAACGGCCAGAGCAACCTGCTGTACCTGCCTCTGGACAAGATGATCGACAGTGGTCGCAGCACCAGCACTCCGGTGACCAGCGCGGCAGCTACCAGCAATGAAGCGAATGCGCGTGCGGCAGCTGATCTGCAGCAACAGCAAGCACGTACCAGGGAGAGTCGCTGATGAGCAATAAATCGCTGATCGCCCTTATTGTCGGCGTCGTCGTGGCGATCGCTGCCTGGAACTGCTTCTACATCGTGGCTCAGACCGAGCGTGCGGTGTTGCTGCAGTTCGGTCGCGTGGTCCAGGCCGATGTTCAGCCAGGTCTGCACGTGAAGGTGCCTTACGTTAACCAGGTGCGTAAATTCGACGCCCGCCTGATGACGCTGGATGCACCGACACAACGCTTCCTGACGCTGGAAAAGAAAGCCGTCATGGTCGATGCCTACGCCAAGTGGCGCGTGAAGGACGCCGAGCGTTTCTACACCGCGACCTCCGGCCTCAAGCAGATCGCCGACGAGCGTCTGTCCCGTCGTCTGGAATCGGGCCTGCGCGACCAGTTCGGTAAGCGCACCCTGCACGAAGTGGTGTCCGGTGAGCGCGATGCGCTGATGGCCGACATCACGGCTTCGCTGAACAAGATGGCCGAGAAAGAACTGGGCATCGAAGTCGTCGATGTCCGGGTCAAGACCATCGACCTGCCAAAAGAAGTAAACCGCAGCGTGTTCGAACGTATGAGCACCGAGCGTGAGCGTGAAGCTCGCGAGCACCGCGCCAAGGGTAACGAACTGGCTGAAGGCATCCGTGCCGACGCCGATCGTCAACGCCGCGTGCTGCTGGCTGAAGCCTATCGTGAATCCGAAGAGATTCGCGGTGACGGCGACGCCCAGGCCGCTGCGATCTACTCCAAGGCCTACGGTCAGGATCAGGAGTTCTACGCGTTCTACCGTAGCCTGCGTGCCTACCGTGAAAGCTTCGCGAACAAATCCGACGTCATGGTCCTCGACCCAAGCAGCGACTTCTTCCACTACCTGGAAAAAGCCAAGCCTTGATACGACGTTGACCTGAATCACTCCGCCGGGCGGCTAAAAGCGCTGGCGGGGTGATCCTTTGGGAAAACGTGTGTATGATGCGGCAGCCGGGAAATTCCCGGCTTTTTTGCGTCTGCACGTTTGATTGCTGTTTCAAGCAGATGCCGGGCCGATTGGCCTGACAGGTTTTTCGAGGAAAGTGGTTGGCGAAGCCGGAAAAGGCTTTTCGCTTCGTCGCTCATGCGCGGGGTTTGTGCATGGGCCGATCATTTTCTGCTTCACTCAAGGCTCGCCGACAGGCTGGCTGCCCGGAGATAGGGGAAGGCGTAATGGCAACGGTAGACCGCTGGCTTCTGCCAGATGGCATCGAAGAAGTACTGCCACCTGAAGCGGCGCGTATTGAAGTCGCGCGTCGTCAGGTGTTGGATCTGTTCCAGAGCTGGGGTTACGAGTTTGTCGTGACTCCCCATATCGAGTACCTGGAATCCCTGCTGACCGGCGCGGGCCAGGACCTGGATTTGCGCACCTTCAAGGTCATCGACCCGCAATCGGGTCGGCAGATGGGGTTTCGCGCAGACATCACGCCACAAGTAGCCCGCATCGATGCGCACACCCTGCGCCGCGAAGGCCCGAGCCGCCTGTGCTACGCCGGTAGCGTGCTGCATGCCCAGCCTCGCGCCTTGTCGTCCTCGCGCAGCCCGATCCAGTTGGGCGCCGAGTTGTACGGCGACGCCAGCCCGAGCAGCGACGTCGAAGTCATCAGCCTGATGCTGGCCATGCTGCAACTGGCCGATGTGCCGGATGTGCACATGGACCTCGGCCATGTCGGTATCTATCGCGGCCTGGCCCGCGCCGCCGGTTTGTCCGGTGAAGTCGAGCAGCAGTTGTTCGATGCGTTGCAACGCAAGGCCATCGACGAGGTCATTACCTTGACCGAAGGCCTGCCGGCCGATCTGTCGGGCATGCTGCGCGCATTGGTCGATTTGTGTGGTGGCCGCGAAGTGCTGGCCGCAGCCCGTGATCGCCTGGCCAAGGCGCCGGCCCCGGTCCTGGCGGCACTGGACGATTTGCTGGCGATTGCCGAGCGACTGTCCGTGCGCTTCCCGGATCTGCCGCTGTATTTTGACCTCGGCGAGTTGCGTGGCTACCACTACCACACCGGCGTGGTGTTCGCGGTGTTCGTGCCGGGTGTAGGCCAGTCCATTGCCCAGGGCGGTCGTTACGACGACATCGGCGCCGACTTCGGTCGTGCGCGCCCGGCAACCGGTTTCTCTACCGATTTGAAAACCCTGGTGACCCTGGGGCGTGCTGAAATCGAGCTACCGTCTGGCGGTATCTGGATGCCTGACAGTACGGATGCGGCACTCTGGCAGCAGGTTTGCCAGTTGCGCAGTGAGGGTCAGCGTGTCGTTCAGGCGTTGCCTGGACAGCCATTGGCCGCCGCCCGTGAAGCGGACTGCGACCGGCAATTGATCCAGCAGAACGGGCTTTGGCAAGTATCGCCACTGGCTTCTTGAGTTTTCCTGCCGGCTGCCGCCGGCACCAAGTTTGCGCGAATGAGGACAAGTGTTATGGGTAAGAATGTCGTAGTCCTGGGCACCCAATGGGGTGATGAGGGCAAAGGCAAGATCGTTGATCTGCTGACCGAACATGCTGCCGCCGTAGTGCGCTACCAGGGTGGCCACAACGCGGGTCACACCCTGGTGATCGACGGCGAAAAAACTGTCTTGCACCTGATCCCCTCGGGCGTGCTGCGCGAAGGCGTGCAGTGCCTGATCGGTAATGGCGTAGTGGTTGCACCTGACGCCCTGTTGCGCGAGATCACCAAGCTGGAAGAGAAAGGCGTGCCGGTGCGCGAGCGCCTGCGCATCAGCCCTTCCTGCCCGCTGATCCTGTCCTTCCACGTCGCGCTGGACCAGGCCCGTGAAAAGGCCCGTGGCGAGCTGAAGATCGGTACTACCGGTCGCGGTATCGGCCCGGCCTACGAAGACAAGGTCGCACGTCGTGGCCTGCGTGTTGGCGACCTGCTCAACATGCCGCGCTTTGAAGACAAGCTGCGTGAACTGGTGGACTACCACAACTTCATGCTGGTGGGTTACTACAAAGAGCCAGCCATTGAATTCGACAAGACCCTGTCCGAGTGCAAGGAATACGCTGAGCTGCTAAAGCCGCTGATGCTGGACGTGACTGCCGAGCTGCACGACCTGCGTCGCGCTGGCAAGGACATCATGTTCGAAGGCGCCCAGGGTTCGCTGCTGGACATCGACCACGGCACCTACCCGTACGTGACCAGCTCCAACACCACCGCTGGCGGCGTTGCGACCGGTTCGGGCGTAGGCCCTATGTTCCTGGACTACATCCTGGGCATCACCAAGGCCTACACCACGCGTGTAGGTTCGGGTCCATTCCCGACTGAGCTGTTCGACGAAGTCGGTGCGCACCTGGCCAAACAAGGTCACGAGTTCGGCGCCACGACCGGCCGTGCTCGTCGTTGCGGCTGGTTCGACGCTGTTATCCTGCGTCGCGCTATCGATGTGAACAGCATCTCGGGCATCTGCCTGACCAAGCTGGACGTACTCGACGGTCTGGAAACCATCAACATCTGCGTCGGCTACAAGGATGCACAAGGCAATGCTGTTGCGCCGACTGACGCTGATAGCTACGTGGGCCTACAGCCTGTGTACGAAGAAGTGCCAGGCTGGACCGAGTCGACCGTGGGCGCCAAAACCCTGGAAGAGCTGCCGGCCAACGCCCGTGCTTACATCAAGCGCGTTGAAGAGCTGATCGGCGCGCCGATCGACATTATTTCGACGGGCCCGGACCGCAACGAAACCATCGTACTGCGCCATCCGTTTGCTTGATAAGCTGTTGATGTAAAACACAAAGGCCCCTTATTTGGGGCCTTTGTCGTTTATGCCTGCTGAACGGCATGACCTTTGCTGTAAATATCCCGAAAAGAGTGCCATCAATTTAATGGCGTCAAAGTAGAGGGATTCACAGTGTCGGCCGTTCTCTCACTGTTACAAAGCCGTTTGTTGCGGCCCGTGTTCGTTACCCTTGGTATCGCCCTTTTGGTGCAGGTGCTGGTGGCTGTTGCCCTGACCCGGAGCACAGTGACCGCGCTGGAAGCCGATCTGGGCACGCGACTGGGGGCGGACAGTCAAAAACTTTCCGCTGAGCTTGAGCAAGCCGGGCGCGAAGTCACGTCCAGCCTGGACAACCTCTCCAGCAGTACCCGTCAGCGCCTGACGGCCGGTTTGTCCTCGCGACTCGAGGAAGAGCAGGCGCAATTGCGTGCGACGCTGGAAAAGGACCTGAAGGACTCTGCCAGCGACATGGCACAGCTCCTGGCCTCGGTCGCGCCGCGCGCCATGTGGGACAACGACGTGCCGACGCTTTCCGAGTTTGCTCGCCGGGCCCAGCGCAATCCGAATGTGCTGTTCGTGGTGTATGACGACGCCACCGGCCAGCACCTGACGCGCTACCTCAACCGGGAAAACCCGATCAACAAGGCGTTGCTGGAAAAAGGCCAGGGCGAACGTGCGCTGGACAAGGTGCTCGATGCTGCGAAGAACGATCCGTCGGTCTTCTACATCGAGGCCTCGATCAACCCCAACGGGGTGGAAATCGGCAAGGTGCTGATGGGCGTCTCGACCGCTTCGGTAGAGGCCGACCTCGCTGCGCTCGACAAGCGCTTCTCGGCATTGATTGCCAGCAGCGATCAGTTGGTCGGCGACAGCCTCAAGGGTGCGGCTGCCGACAGTGCTTCGGCGATGCGTTCGCGCTTGCAGTCAGCCCAGGCCACGGCGGCAGAAATGAAAGCCAACACCACCAGTACGGTGCAGGAAGCGGCGGCGACTTTGCGCTGGCGCATCGGCGTCTGCCTGGCGGTGGTGGGATTTGGTGTGCTGCTGTTGCTGGCGGTGGTGCTCGGTCGCCGGGTGGTCAATCGCCTGAAAATGCTGATTGTTGCCATGGATGACCTGGCGGCGGGCGAGGGTGATCTGACCAAGCGTGTGCAGATCAACAGCAAGGACGAAATCGGCGACATGGCCTCCGCGGTCAATCGCTTTGTCGATAAGTTGCAACCGATCGTGCGTGAGGCGGGCGATGTGGCCCAGCGTACCGGTGTCGAGATTGGTGCCATGACCCTGCGCAACGCCGGTGCGGATGCAGCAGCGGGGATGCAGCGCGACGAAGTGGCGGAGAGCCTGCGTGCGCTCTCGCAAATGGCTGATGAGGCGCAGTCGGAAAGCCACGCCATGCAGGCGGCGTTGAAACAAGTCGTGGACATTCGCCAGGCCACCGATGAGAACACCCGGACCTCGGCGAAAGTCGGCAGCCTGATCGAAGAGCTGGCGGGGCAGGTCAACACCGGTGCGCAGGTGATCGAGCGCCTCGCGCAGCAAAGTGAACAGATTGAAGTGGTGTTGACGGTGATTCACGGGATCGCCGAGCAGACCAACCTGTTGGCGCTGAATGCTGCCATCGAGGCCGCGCGTGCCGGTGAGACCGGGCGCGGCTTCGCGGTGGTGGCAGATGAAGTGCGGGCATTGGCGAGCAAGACGCAGAGTTCCACTGGCGACATTCAGGCGCACATCGTGGCCTTGCAGCAAGGTGCGCGTGAGGCGGTGGCGGCGATTGGCCAGGCCGGGCGCCAGGCGAACGAAGGCTTGCTGGTGTTGCGTGACAGTGCGCGGTTGCAGCAGTCGGTGCAGGCCTCGGTCGAGCAGGTTCATGCGGCGATTGGTTTGGCCACTCAGGCCGCGGCGCATCAGGCTCAAGGTGCGCAGGCCGTGCGTGGGCGGGTGCAGACCATTCATGCCCAGGCCGAGAAGGCTGCGCAAGCGGTCGTTGAAACCACGGCCAGCGGCAAGGTGCTTGATGGCCTGGCGGCGCAGTTGAAGGCGAGCCTGGGGCAGTTCAGGGCTTGACCTGTTGTCAGTGCCAGCCCCTTCGCGAGCGGGCTCGCTCCTACTATTGAGCAATCACTGTGTGGGAGCCTGCTCGCGAAAGCGGTCTTAACGGCTCAAGTACATCCGTGTTGTCAGCAAATAGACCGGCAACCCCGACACCAGAATCAGCAACGCCGCATAAGGCGCCGCCGCCGCAAACTCGACATTGGCGGTATGCGCCCAGACTTCCGTCGCCAAGGTGTTCAGCCCGGTCGGGCTCAGCAGCAGCGTGGCGGTCAGTTCCTTCATCGCATCCAGAAACACCAGCGCAAAAGCCGCGCCCAACGCCGGGAAAATTATCGGCAGGGTCACTCGGCAAAAAGCACTGAATGACGATGCGCCCAGCGTGCGCGCCGCTTCCTCTAGCTGCGGCGCGGCCTTGTTCAGGGCTGTGCGGATTGGCGCCTGAGCCAGCGGCAAAAAAAGCAAGGCATAGGCGATCAGCAGAAGTGCGGACGTCTGATAGAGCATCGGCACGTAGTGCAGGGCGAAGTACACCAGCGTCAGGGCAATCACCAGCCCCGGCAGGGCATGCAGCAGATACGGCAAGCGCTCGGCCCAGATCGCCAATTGACCTTTGTAGCGCACGACCACCAGGCCGACCGGCACCGCCAGCACCAGGCACAACGCCGCGCCGCCCAGGGACAACGCAAGGGAGGACAGCAGTGCCTCGCCGATGGTCGCTACGGGAAAGGCGGCCGACGAGCCCACCACCAGCCAGTAGACCAGCATGCCCAGTGGAATCCCGCTGCCAATGATGGCCAGCAGCAGGCAGTAAAGTTGTCCCGCTACTGCCCACGGTCCCAAATGAACCTGTTCCGCCTGTCGTGCAGCGCCTTGGCCGGTGCGCACGTGTCGACCTTTGCCACGCACGCGCAATTCCAGCCACAGCAGCGTCAGGCACAGCATCAGTAGCACGGCCGAAAGCATCGCTGCATTGGCGTTGCTGAACTCCAGTTCGAACTGCTGGTAGATCGCCGTGGTAAAGGTTTGCAGGCCGATGATCGACAGGGCGCCGAACTCCACCAGCATGTGCAAGGCGATCAGTAGCGAGCCCGCCAGCAGCGAGGGCCAGAGCAGCGGAAGGGTGACGCGAAAAAACACGCCCCAGCGATTTTGCCCCAGCGTTCGGGCCGATTCTTCCAGCGAAGGATCGAGATTGCGCAGGGTCGCTGCTACCGGCAGAAAAATCAGCGGGTACTTCGACAGGCTCATCACCAGGATCGCCCCGCCAAGCCCTTCGAAATGCGCGCTGAGGGAAACCCAGGTGAAACTGCTGACGAATGCCGGTACGGCAAACGGCAGGCACAGGATCACGCCCCAAATCCGCCGCCCCGCCAGCTGACTACGTTCGAGCAGCCATGCCAGTGACAGGCCGATCACGCCGCAGGTAAAGGTAACACCCAGCATCAACGCAAGCGTGTTACGCAGCAGGCCAAACACATAGGGCCGCCACAACAGGTGCAGGGCTTCGGCCCAGCCTGCCTGCCAGGCTTTGAGACCGACATAGGCCAGCGGCAGGAGGCTGAGGACGACCAGCAGCAATACCGGCAACACCAGTCCAATCGGTGGACGCTTGCGGCGGGGAGCGGTATTGCTGCGCAAGTTGGTTGCAGAAAGCGACGCGCTCATCAGTTCAAGCCAACGTCACGTTCCAGGTCCAGGGCTTCGTCGGCATTGCCGAGGTCGGCTGGCGTCACGTTGGGCGCCTGCAATTCGCTGAAGGGCTTGAGGCCGCGATCAGATTCCATGCCTTTGTGCAGCGGGTATTCGGCGGTGGTCTGGGTGATCACGCGTTGGCCTTCCTCGCTGGCCATAAAGGCGAGCAATTGCTGGGCTTCTTTGGGGTGTTTGCTGGATTTCAGGACCGCTGCGCTGGACACGGTAATGAGCCCGCCAACATCGCCATCGGTGAAGTAGTGCAGCTTCGAATCGAGCTGGCCTTTTTCGCGTTGCAGGGCGAACCAGTAGTAGTTGTTGACCAGCACGGTGGCGACCTCGCCGTTCTCCACCGCTTTCAACGCAACCATGTTGTTGCTGTAGGTCTTGCCGAAGGCGCGAAGGCCCGTCAGCCATTCTTCGGCAGCGTCCCTGCCGTGGACCTTGATGATCGCCACGGCCTGTTCCTGGAAGGCGCCGCTGGTCGGCACGAACCCGACCTTGCCTTGCCATGCCGGGTTGGAGAATTCCATCACCGACTTCGGCAGGTCTTTTTCATCGACCAGTTTTGGGTTGTAGGCGACAACGCGTACCCGGGCGGTTACGCCAATCCAGGTACCGTTGCTGGCGACGTATTCCTTGGGCAGAACCGCTTGCGTGGTGTCATCGGTCTTGGCGAGCAGGCCTTGTTCACCGAGTTTGTTCAGCGGTGGCGACTCTTCGGTGTAGATGACGTCGGCGGGGGAGCGATCGCCCTCTTCGACGATCTGGCTGGCGAGCTGGTTGCTGCTGCCCTTGCGCACATTGACGTGGATACCGGTCCTGGCTTCGAAGGCTTTGGCGACGGCGTCGCCGACTTCCTTGTGTTGGCCGTTGTAGAGGGTCAGCGCAACCGGATCGGCGGCTTGGGTGAGGGGAGTGGCGAGTGCCAGGCCGAGCAGGGTAATGGTCAGACCGCGGCGCAGGGTATTTCGAAACATCATTCGCAGGGTTCCTCACTGTCGCATTGCAAAAACTTGCAACAATGATAAACGATATTGTTTCTCAAACGCGCGTTGCGATGTTGAAGGACGCTTGATAGGTGCGGCGAGCGGAGAGCTTTTGTGGCGAGGGGGCTTGCCCCCGTTGGGTCGCGAAGCGGCCTCAGCGCAAACTTCGCCACACCGCATTTGCCGGGTTTACGACTGCTTCGCAGCCGAACGGGGGCAAGCCCCCTCGCCACATGAATGGTGTTGTTTCGGTTTTTAAATATCAGAAACGCAAAAACCCGCTTTCGCGGGTTTTCGTGAAATCCAAGGTCGCAACCTTGAATTTGAATTGGTGCCCAGAAGAAGACTCGAACTTCCACGACCTTGCGGTCACCAGCACCTGAAGCTGGCGTGTCTACCAATTTCACCATCTGGGCATTCATCGCAAGCGTTGCCGCTGTTGATGTGGCGCACTATACGGAGAGCGTTTTGATCTGTAAACCCCTGATTTTAAAATTAATAAAACCTGGCCTTCAGAATGCAAAAACCCGCTTTCGCGGGTTTTTGTGTGAGCCTTGAAATTGATCTAATCTCAAGCTCGAAATTGGTGCCCAGAAGAAGACTCGAACTTCCACGACCTTGCGGTCACCAGCACCTGAAGCTGGCGTGTCTACCAATTTCACCATCTGGGCAGTATCGACATGCGTCTGCGTCGTCGATGGCGCGCACTATACGGAGCGTCTTTTTAACTGTAAACCCCCGTAATCAAAAAAACCTGGAAAATTTCGCCAGCGGTCTGCAAAACAGCTTTTTGGTATCGATACAGGGCTTTAGACAGGTCGTCTTAGCCTGAAATTTCCCGTTTCATTACGCCTATGCCAAACTAACCCGCATATAGACAAGGTGAAAACTCTCTAATGGCCGATTGGCAGTCCCTCGATCCCGAGGCCGCTCGTGAAGCGGAAAAATATGAAAACCCTATTCCTAGCCGCGAACTGATCCTTCAGCACCTTGCTGATAGAGGTTCGCCTGCTAACCGCGAGCAGCTGGTCGAAGAGTTTGGTCTGACCACAGAAGACCAGATCGAAGCCCTGCGCCGCCGCCTGCGCGCCATGGAGCGCGATGCTCAGCTTATTTACACTCGTCGCGGCACATACGCGCCGGTGGACAAGCTCGATCTGATCCTGGGCCGCATCAGCGGTCACCGCGATGGCTTCGGCTTCCTGGTTCCCGACGACGGCAGTGACGACCTGTTCATGAGCCCGGCGCAAATGCGCCTGGTGTTCGATGGCGACCGTGCCCTGGCGCGGGTTTCCGGCCTGGACCGTCGCGGTCGTCGCGAAGGCATGATCGTCGAAGTGGTGTCCCGCGCTCACGAAACCATCGTTGGCCGTTACTTCGAAGAAGGCGGCATCGGCTTTGTGGTTGCCGACAATCCGAAGATTCAGCAAGAAGTGCTGGTGACGCCGGGCCGTAACGCCAACGCGCAGGTCGGACAGTTCGTCGAAGTGAAGATCACTCACTGGCCGACGCCACGCTTCCAGCCGCAAGGCGACGTGGTTGAAGTGGTGGGCAACTACATGGCGCCGGGCATGGAAATCGACGTTGCCCTGCGTACCTACGACATTCCTCACGTCTGGCCGGACGCCGTGCTCAAGGAAGCCGGCAAGCTCAAGCCGGAAGTCGAAGAGAAAGACAAAGAGAAACGCATCGACCTGCGCCATCTGCCGTTCGTCACCATTGACGGCGAAGATGCCCGCGACTTCGACGATGCGGTGTACTGCGAAGCCCGTCCGGGCAAGCTGCGCCTGTTCTCCGGCGGCTGGAAGCTGTACGTGGCGATTGCCGACGTGTCCAGCTACGTGAAACTCGGTTCGGCGCTGGACGCCGAAGCCCAGGTGCGCGGCAACTCGGTGTACTTCCCTGAGCGCGTGATCCCGATGCTGCCTGAGCAGTTGTCCAACGGTCTGTGCTCGCTGAACCCGCAAGTCGACCGTCTGGCCATGGTTTGCGAGATGACCATCTCCAAATCCGGCGAAATGACCGACTACTGCTTCTACGAAGCGGTGATCCACTCCCATGCTCGCCTGACCTACAACAAGGTCAGCGCGATGCTGGAAACGCCGAAAGCCACCGAAGGGCGCAAGCTGCGCGGTGAATACACCGACGTGGTGCCGCACCTCAAACAACTGTACTCGCTGTACAAGGTGTTGCTGGCGGCGCGTCACGTCCGTGGCGCGATCGATTTCGAAACCCAGGAAACCCGGATCATCTTCGGTTCCGAGCGCAAGATCGCCGAGATCCGGCCGACCGTGCGCAACGACGCGCACAAGCTGATCGAGGAATGCATGCTGGCGGCCAACGTGGCCACCGCCGAATTCCTGAAGAAGCACGAGATTCCTGCGCTGTACCGCGTTCACGATGGCCCGCCACCGGAGCGCCTGGAAAAACTGCGTGCCTTCCTCGGTGAGCTTGGCCTGTCCCTGCACAAAGGCAAGGATGGTCCGTCGCCGAAGGACTACCAGGCCCTGCTGGCCGGTATCAAGGATCGCCCGGATTTCCACCTGATCCAGACCGTCATGCTGCGCTCGTTGAGCCAAGCGGTTTATAGCGCCGATAACCAGGGCCACTTCGGCCTGAACTACGAAGCCTATACCCACTTCACCTCGCCGATCCGCCGCTACCCGGACTTGCTCACGCACCGCGCCATCCGCAGCGTGATCCATTCGAAGCAGAACACCCCGCACGTTCGCCGTGCCGGTGCGATGACCATTCCGAAGGCGCGCATCTATCCGTACGACGAAGCGGCCCTGGAGCAACTCGGCGAGCAATGCTCGATGAGCGAGCGCCGTGCCGACGAAGCGACCCGCGACGTTGTGAACTGGCTCAAGTGCGAGTTCATGAAGGATCGCGTCGGTGAGTCGTTCCCGGGTGTGATCACCGCCGTGACCGGTTTTGGCCTGTTCGTCGAACTGACCGATATCTACGTCGAAGGCCTGGTGCACGTCACCGCGCTGCCGGGCGATTACTACCACTTCGATCCTGTGCACCACCGCCTCGCCGGTGAACGTACCGGTCGCAGCTTCCGCCTGGGCGACACCGTGGAAGTGCGGGTCATGCGCGTCGACCTCGACGAACGCAAGATCGACTTCGAGATGGCCGAAAAAACCATCAGCGCGCCGATTGGTCGCAAAAAGCGCGGTGCAGATAGCGCGGCACCTGCCGCGAAAGTCGAAGCGGAGCCGGCCCCGGCGAAAACCGGTCGTCGTCCTGCCAAAGAGAAGGCTGGCGCTGTAGAGGCTTACCGTCCGAGCGACGCCGCGGCGAAAAATGCCGAAGTGCGCAAAAGTCGTGAAATGAAACAGGCGTTGCTCGCCGGTGCCAAAAGCGGCGGTAAAGCGGCGTCTGGGGGAAAGACCAGTCGGTCGGCGCCTGAAAAGGCCGTCGGCGGCAAGCCAGCCAAACCGAGCAAACATCGTAAAGGCCCGCCAAAAGCGGGCTCCGCTCCAGCTGCCAAAAGCGGCGGGGCGCGTAAACCGAAGGCCAAGTCATGAGTCAGTTGGAAAAGATCTACGGCGTACATGCCGTAGAAGCGCTGTTGCGTCATCACCCGAAACGCGTCAAGCAGATCTGGCTGGCCGAAGGCCGCAATGATCCGCGGGTCCAGACGCTGATTGAGCTGGCCAACGAAAACCGCGTCCAGGTCGGTCAGGCCGAGCGTCGTGAAATGGACGCCTGGGTTGAAGGCGTGCACCAAGGCGTGGTGGCGGACGTGAGTCCGAGCCAGGTCTGGGGCGAGGCAATGCTCGACGAGCTGCTCGATCGCACCGACGGTGCACCGCTGTTGCTGGTGCTCGACGGCGTGACCGATCCGCACAACCTTGGTGCCTGCCTGCGTTCTGCCGATGCGGCAGGTGCGCTGGCGGTGATCGTGCCGAAGGACAAGTCGGCCACGTTGACGCCGGTTGTACGAAAAATCGCCTGCGGTGCGGCGGAAGTGATTCCGTTGGTTGCTGTGACCAACCTGGCGCGCACCCTGGAAAAACTCCAGCAGCGCGGCTTGTGGGTGGTCGGTACGGCCGGTGAAGCTGAAGTCAGCCTGTATGACCAAGACCTGACCGGCCCGACGATCCTGATCATGGGCGCCGAAGGCAAGGGCATGCGTCGCCTGACCCGCGAGCATTGCGACTACCTGGTCAATCTGCCGATGGCCGGTAGCGTCAGCAGTCTCAACGTGTCCGTGGCGACGGGCGTGTGCCTGTTCGAAGCGCAGCGCCAGCGCAGCGTCAAAGCCAAGGCTGCTGCCAAGAAGTCCTGATCAGCGCACGAGCCAATGTAGGCGCTGGCAAGCCAGCTCCCACAGCGTTTTGTGGTGTGGCATAAGTTGGTGGTTGTTCAAATAATCACCAATTACCTTGCGCCCCCCAGTTCCCTTCTCTACAATTGCGCCCCTTGCTGTGATGGCAGGCACCCACGTGTCTAGCGTCCGCAAGTCCATAAGTGTCATTCACTCCTTGTCTGACCGCTTTTGAGCGGCAGGCTACAACCCGTAAGGAGCATTCATGCGTCATTACGAAATCATCTTTTTGGTCCACCCGGATCAAAGCGAGCAAGTCGGCGGCATGGTTGAGCGTTACACCAAGCTGATCGAAGAAGACGGCGGCAAAATCCACCGTCTGGAAGATTGGGGCCGTCGTCAACTGGCCTACGCAATCAACAATGTTCACAAGGCTCACTACGTGATGCTGAACGTTGAGTGCACTGGCAAGGCCCTGGCCGAGCTGGAAGACAACTTCCGCTACAACGATGCAGTGATCCGTAACCTGGTCATCCGTCGCGACGAAGCCGTTACCGGCCAGTCCGAGATGCTCAAGGCTGAAGAAAACCGCAGTGAGCGCCGTGAGCGTCGCGACCGTCCTGAGCACGAAGGCGCTGAAAGCGCTGACAGTGATGACAGCGACAACAGCGATAACGCTGACGAGTAATCCACGGACCTTTTAAGGAGCCTATCAAATGGCACGTTTCTTCCGTCGTCGTAAATTCTGCCGCTTCACCGCTGAAGACGTGAAAGAGATCGATTACAAAGATCTCAACACTCTGAAAGCCTACGTATCCGAGACCGGCAAAATTGTTCCAAGCCGCATCACCGGTACCAAAGCTCGTTATCAGCGTCAGCTGGCCACCGCTATCAAGCGCGCCCGCTTCCTGGCCCTGCTGGCCTACACCGACAGCCACGGCCGCTGAGACCGGGCAGTCGACTCGTAGCAAAGGATTGAATGCATGCGCGCCATAGCTGAGTTCATCATGCGCGGCCGTATGCAGGCCACTCTGGTAGTGGCTGGATGCGCGGCGATGCCGTTGTTGTATTGGTTGGGTGCTGCCGCCGGATGCCTTGTGCTCCTGCGGCGCGGATTGAAGGATGCCCTGGGTGTTCTTGCTCTGGGACTGCTGCCGGCATTGCTCTGGTGGCTTTACTCCGATGACCCACGGGCACTTCTGGTGCTGCTGGGGTCTGCGAGCCTTGCGTTGGTTTTGCGCGCAAGCGAGTCCTGGAACCGCGTGCTGCTGGTCAGCATAGCGATGGGGGTGGTGTTTTCAGTGGTGTTGGGGACAGCTTTTGCTCCCCAGATCGAGATGCTGGCGCAGGCTTTGATCAAAGTCATGCCGTCGCTTCTCGGCGATGTCTACCAGAAGTTGTCGGTAGACGAACAAGCGCGTTTCGCGTCCCTGATTGCACCGGTCCTGACCGGCCTGATTGCGGCGTTGTTGCAAATCGTCAGCTTGCTGAGCCTGCTTGTCGGGCGCTACTGGCAGGCGTTGTTGTACAACCCGGGCGGTTTTGGTCGCGAGTTTCGCGCCATCCGCTTCCCGCTGTTGCCGGCGATGTTGCTGCTGGCGTGCATGCTTCTGGGGCCGAATATCGGTCCGCAGATGGCCATGTTGACGCCGTTGTGCAGCGTACCGCTGGTGTTCGCCGGGCTGGCCCTGATTCACGGGCTGGTGGCGCGCAAGCGACTGGCCAAATTCTGGCTGGTGGGGTTGTACGTAACGCTGTTGCTGTTCATGCAGCTGATCTATCCGTTGCTGGTGGTCCTGGCCATCGTCGACAGCCTGATTGATTTTCGCGGTCGTTCGGCACCGAAAGATGCCGATAACGCGAACGGTGAAGGTTAAAAGTTAAGAGGATTTTCACATGCAACTGATCCTTCTGGAAAAAGTCACCAACCTGGGCAACCTGGGTGACAAAGTGAACGTTAAGGCTGGTTACGGTCGTAACTACCTGCTGCCTTACGGCAAAGCTACCGCTGCGACCCCAGCCAACCTGGCTGCGTTCGAAGAGCGTCGTGCTGAGCTGGAAAAAGCAGCAGCAGATCGTAAATCGTCGGCTGAAAGCCGCGCTGCCCAACTGGCCGAGCTGGAAGTGACCATCACTGCCACCGCTGGCGACGAAGGCAAGCTGTTCGGTTCGATCGGTACTCACGACATCGCTGACGCACTGACCGCCTCCGGCGTTGAAGTGCAGAAGAGCGAAGTTCGTCTGCCGAACGGCACCATCCGCAACATAGGCGAATTCGACGTAGCCGTGCACCTGCACGCCGAAGTTGAAGCCACCGTACGCGTTGTCGTGGTAGCAGCTTAAGCAGCACTTGTCGGCTGGCACCCTCGGGTGCTTGCCGGTAACATCGGGCACGATCCTGTTTACAGGTCGTGCCCTTTGTCTTTCTGGCATCCCCGTTTTTAAATCTGATTCCAAGTGGCCATGAACGAAATTTCCGCTCCCGAGCAATACGATCTGCAAACTGCCGCGCTGAAAGTGCCGCCGCATTCCATCGAGGCTGAACAGGCTGTACTCGGTGGTCTGATGCTGGACAACAACGCCTGGGAGCGCGTGCTCGATCAAGTCTCCGACGGCGATTTCTATCGACATGACCACCGCCTGATTTTCCGTGCGATCGCCAAACTGGCCGATCAGAACTCCCCGATTGACGTCGTGACCCTTGCCGAACAACTGGACAAGGAAGGCCAGACGTCGCAGGTCGGCGGCCTCGGTTACCTCGGCGAACTGGCGAAGAACACCCCGTCGGTCGCTAACATCAAGGCCTATGCGCAGATCGTCCGTCAGCGCGCGACGTTGCGCCAACTGATCGGCATCAGCACCGAGATCGCCGACAGTGCCTTCAACCCGGAAGGTCGCACTGCCGAGGAGATCCTCGATGAAGCCGAGCGCCAGATCTTCGCGATTGCCGAGGCCCGGCCGAAAACCGGTGGCCCGGTGGGTGTGAACGATTTGCTGACCAAGGCCATCGATCGCATCGACACGCTGTTCAACACGGACAACGCCATTACCGGCCTGTCCACGGGCTACACCGATCTTGATGAGAAGACCAGCGGCCTGCAGCCGGCTGACTTGATCATCGTCGCCGGTCGTCCGTCGATGGGTAAAACCACCTTCGCGATGAACCTGGTGGAAAACGCCGTACTGCGCAGCGACAAGGCCGTTCTGGTGTATTCCCTCGAGATGCCAGGCGAATCGCTGGTCATGCGTATGCTGTCGTCCCTCGGGCGGATCGACCAGACCAAGGTGCGTTCCGGTCAGTTGGAAGATGACGACTGGCCGCGCCTGACGTCGGCGGTGAACCTGCTCAATGACCGCAAGCTGTTCATCGACGACACCGCCGGTATCAGCCCGTCGGAAATGCGTGCGCGTACCCGGCGTCTGGCGCGTGAGCACGGTGAGATCGGCCTGATCATGATCGACTACCTTCAGTTGATGCAGATTCCAGGTTCTGGCGGCGACAACCGAACCAACGAGATTTCTGAAATCTCGCGTTCCTTGAAAGCCTTGGCCAAGGAATTCAACTGCCCGGTGGTGGCGCTGTCTCAGCTCAACCGTTCCCTCGAGCAGCGGCCGAACAAACGGCCGATCAACTCCGACCTCCGGGAATCCGGAGCGATCGAGCAGGACGCCGACGTGATCATGTTCGTTTACCGCGACGAGGTGTATCACCCGGAAACCGAGCACAAGGGCATCGCCGAAATTATCATCGGCAAGCAGCGTAACGGCCCGATCGGCTTTATTCGCCTGGCCTTCATCGGGAAATACACCCGATTCGAGAACCTGGCACCGGGCAGCTATAACTTCGATGATGACGAATAACGGCTAACGCCGGGCTCTTGTGGCGAGGGGGCTTGTCCCCGTTCGGCTGCGAAGCAGTCGTCAATCAGCCAACTCGTTTCATCTGGAGAATGGCGACCGCTGGTTTTGGGGTCGCTTCGCAACCCAACGGGGGCAAGCCCCCTCGCCACAGGCTTGTGTGTTGCTCACGGGGGCTGCGCTAAAACAGCTCCCACCAATTTCCGACCACAGCCGTCGGAATTGGTCAAAATTTGTGCTATATTCCGCGCCCGCGAAATTCAATGAAAGCCAACACCGGTTATCGACATGCAAGCAGCCAAGCCGTTATTTGACTATCCCAAATACTGGGCCGAATGTTTCGGGCCAGCGCCATTCCTGCCGATGAGCAGGGAGGAGATGGATCAGCTCGGCTGGGATTCCTGCGACATCATCATCGTCACCGGTGATGCCTACGTCGACCACCCGTCGTTCGGCATGGCGATCATCGGCCGGCTGCTGGAGTCCCAGGGCTTTCGCGTCGGGATCATTGCCCAGCCTAACTGGCAGTCCAAAGACGACTTCATGAAGCTCGGCGAGCCGAACCTGTTCTTCGGTGTCGCGGCCGGCAACATGGACTCGATGATCAACCGCTACACCGCCGACAAGAAAATCCGTTCTGACGACGCCTACACGCCAGGCGGCATGGCCGGCAAGCGTCCGGACCGCGCGAGCCTGGTCTACAGCCAGCGCTGCAAGGAAGCCTACAAGCACGTGCCGATCGTGCTCGGCGGCATCGAAGCCTCCCTGCGCCGCATCGCCCACTACGACTACTGGCAGGACCGTGTGCGTAACTCGATCCTGATCGACGCCAGCGCCGACATCCTGCTGTACGGCAACGCCGAGCGGGCCATCGTCGAGGTCGCCCAGCGCCTGTCCTACGGTCACAAGATCGAAGACATCACCGACGTGCGCGGTACTGCGTTCATCCGTCGTGACACGCCGCAAGGCTGGTACGAAGTCGACTCCACGCGCATTGACCGTCCGGGCAAGATCGACAAGATCATCAACCCGTATGTCAACACCCAGGACACCCAGGCTTGCGCCATCGAGCAGGAAAAGGGCCCGGTTGAAGATCCGCAGGAAGCCAAGGTCGTGCAGATCCTGGCCAGCCCGAAGATGACCCGCGACAAGACCGTGATTCGCCTGCCGTCGGTGGAAAAAGTCCGCAACGATGCGGTGCTCTATGCCCACGCCAACCGCGTGCTGCACCTGGAAACCAACCCGGGCAACGCCCGCGCGCTGGTGCAGAAGCATGGCGAGGTGGATGTCTGGTTCAACCCGCCACCGATTCCGATGACCACCGAAGAAATGGACTACGTGTTCGGCATGCCTTACGCGCGCATTCCGCACCCGGCGTACGGCAAGGAGAAAATCCCGGCCTACGACATGATCCGTTTCTCGGTGAACATCATGCGTGGCTGCTTCGGCGGCTGCACCTTCTGCTCGATCACCGAGCACGAAGGGCGGATCATCCAGAACCGTTCCCACGAGTCGATCATTCGCGAAATCGAAGAAATTCGCGACAAGGTCCCGGGCTTTACCGGCGTGATCTCCGACCTCGGCGGCCCGACCGCGAACATGTACCGTATCGCTTGCAAGACCCCGGAAATCGAATCCGCGTGCCGCAAGCCATCGTGCGTGTTCCCTGGCATCTGCCCGAACCTGAACACCGACCACTCGGCGCTGATCCAGCTGTATCGCAGCGCCCGTGAACTGCCGGGTGTGAAGAAGATCCTGATCGCTTCCGGCCTGCGCTACGACCTCGCGGTCGAGTCGCCGGAATACGTGAAAGAGCTGGTGACCCACCACGTCGGTGGTTACCTGAAGATCGCCCCGGAACACACCGAGGAAGGTCCGCTCAACCAGATGATGAAACCGGGCATCGGCAGCTATGACAAGTTCAAGCGCATGTTCGAGAAGTATTCGAAGGAAGCGGGTAAGGAGCAGTACCTGATTCCGTACTTCATCGCGGCGCACCCGGGCACCACCGATGAAGACATGATGAACCTGGCCCTATGGCTCAAGGGCAATGGTTTCCGTGCCGACCAGGTGCAGGCGTTCTACCCGTCGCCGATGGCTACTGCCACCGCGATGTACCACTCGGGCAAGAACCCGCTGCGCAAGGTCACCTATAAGTCTGACGCGGTGACCATCGTCAAGAGCGAAGAGCAGCGTCGCCTGCACAAGGCGTTCTTGCGTTATCACGACCCGAAAGGCTGGCCGATGCTGCGTGAGGCGTTGACCCGCATGGGCCGTGCCGATTTGATCGGGCCGGGCAAGAACCAGCTGATCCCGTTGCACCAGCCGTCGACCGACAGCTACCAGAGCGCCCGCCGCAAGAACTCGACACCGGCCGGCAGCCATAAAGTGGCGGCGCAAGAGAAGACCACCAAGATCCTTACCCAGCACACCGGTCTGCCGCCGCGTGCCAGTGATGGCGGCAACCCGTGGGACAAACGTGAAAAGGCCAAGGCCGAGGCGTTTGCCCGCAACCAGCAAGCGGCCAAGGAGCGCAAGGACGCGGCCAAGGGCAAGGGGCCGAAGCCGACCCGCAAGCCGGTCGTACCGCGCTAAGCCGCGCTTGAGCTGAACAGAACGCCAACCTTCGGGTTGGCGTTCTGCATTTTCTGGTTGGAAGGATGGGTATGGCTGCTGGCCTCTTCGCTGGCAAGCCAGCTCCTACAGGGATTTGCTGTGAACGCCAAACTGTAGGCGCTGGATTGCCAGCGAAGGGCCCGGAAATGCCAACCAATTTCTTGCTGACCGCCACAAATACGTGCACCCACGCCAAACCATTTTCCCGCGTCGCCCGATTTTGGTGCTGTACTGCCTCAGGCAATCGGGGAAAGCGCTGCGGCTGCTGGATGGCATAAGTCTTGCGCGCTTTCCAATACGTTTAGGGCTCGCAGGAGGCACGCCGTGTCGATTCATGTCGCATTGCACCATGTCACGCATTACCGCTATGACCGCGCTGTCGAGCTCGGCCCGCAGATCGTTCGCCTGCGTCCCGCCGCCCACAGCCGCACGCGGATTCTGTCCTATGCGCTGAAAGTCTCGCCCGAGCAGCACTTCATCAACTGGCAGCAAGACCCTCAAGGCAATTACCTGGCGCGTCTTGTGTTCCCGGAGAAAACCGAGGAACTGCGCATCGAGGTCGATTTGCTGGCCGAAATGGCGATCTTCAACCCATTCGACTTCTTCCTCGAGCCCTACGCTGAAAAAATCCCCTTCGCCTATGCCGCCGATGAGCGCAAGGAGCTTGCGCCGTACCTGGAAACCTTGCCCCTGACGCCAGCGTTCAAGGCCTATCTCGACGGTATCGACCGCACCCCGTTGCCCGCCGTGGACTTTCTGGTCGCGCTCAACCAGCGCCTGAGCGATGACATCGACTACCTGATCCGCATGGAGCCCGGCGTGCAAACGCCGGAACACACCCTGGAACACGCCTCCGGTTCCTGCCGCGACTCGGCGTGGCTGCTGGTGCAATTGCTGCGCAACCTTGGCCTGGCGGCGCGTTTTGTCTCGGGCTACTTGATCCAGCTGACGGCGGACGTGAAAAGCCTTGATGGCCCGTCCGGCACCGACGTGGATTTCACCGACCTGCATGCCTGGTGCGAGGTGTACTTGCCCGGCGCCGGCTGGATCGGCCTGGATGCGACCTCCGGGCTGTTTGCCGGTGAAGGGCATATCCCGTTGGCCTGTAGTCCCGATCCGTCCTCGGCGGCACCGATCAGTGGGCTGGTGGAACCGTGCGAGTGCGAGTTCAGCCACGAAATGTCCGTGGAGCGGATTTGGGAAGCGCCGCGGGTGACCAAGCCCTACACCGAAGAGCAATGGCTGGCGATCCAGACGCTGGGCCGGCAGATCGATGCCGACCTGCTGGAAGGCGATGTGCGCCTGACCATGGGCGGCGAGCCGACGTTCGTGTCCATCGATGACCCGGACGGCGCCGAGTGGAATACCGCCGCACTGGGGCCGGATAAACGGCGGTTGTCCGCCGAACTGTTCCAGCGCATGCGCAAACACTACGCACCCAACGGGCTGGTGCATTTCGGCCAGGGCAAGTGGTACCCCGGCGAACAACTGCCGCGTTGGTCGCTCAATGGCTACTGGCGGCGGGACGGCGTGCCGATCTGGCACAACAGCGCGCTGATTGCCGATGAGCAGCAAGACTACGGCGCGGATGGTGCATTGGCCGGGCGTTTCCTGGCGAGTGTCGCCGAACGCTTGAAGATTGCGACACGTTTTGTGTTTGCGGCCTACGAAGACAATTTCTATTACCTCTGGCGCGAAGGGACCTTGCCGCAAAACGTCAGCGCCGAAGATTCGCGTCTTGAAGAACCCTTGGAGCGTGCGCGACTGCGCAAGGTCTTCAGTCAAGGCCTGGACAAAGTGATTGGCCAAGTCCTGCCGTTGGCGCGCACCCCCAAGGGCGATCAGTGGCAGAGTGGGCGCTGGTACCTGCGCGACGAACATTGCCGGCTGGTACCGGGCGATTCGCCGCTGGGTTATCGCTTGCCGCTGGGTTCACAGCCCTGGGTGAAAGCGGCGGAGTACCCGTTCATTCATCCGCAAGACCCCAATCAGGACTTCCCGGCGCTGCCCGACACCGCACAGCTGCGAAGCCAAAGCACAGGTGCCGAGGTCCAGGAACGCGAGCCAAAGATCGACGAATCCGCCGACTGGCTGACCCGTACGGCCTTCTGCGCCGAGGCGCGGGAAGGGCGGCTGTACCTGTTCATGCCACCGCTGGAACGGCTCGAGGACTACCTCGAACTGGTCGCCGCCATCGAAGCCACTGCCGAAGAGTTGCTGTGCCCGGTGTTGCTGGAAGGCTACGAGCCGCCGAGCGATCCACGCCTGAGTAACTTCCGAATCACCCCGGATCCGGGCGTGATCGAGGTCAACGTGCAGCCGTCCGCGACCTGGGATGAGCTGGTCGAGCGCACCGAATTCCTTTACGAAGAAGCGCGCCAGACCCGGCTGACCACCGAAAAATTCATGATTGACGGCCGCCACACCGGCACCGGTGGCGGCAATCACTTCGTGCTGGGTGGTGCGACGCCGGCGGATTCACCGTTCCTGCGCCGCCCCGATCTGCTGCGCAGCCTGATCAGTTACTGGCATAACCATCCGTCCTTGTCCTACCTGTTTTCCGGCTTGTTCATCGGCCCGACGTCCCAGGCGCCGCGGATCGATGAGGCCCGCAACGATGCCTTGTACGAGCTGGAAATCGCCTTCGCGCAGATGCCTGCACCGGGCGAGGAATGTCCGCCATGGTTGGTGGACCGGCTGCTGCGCAACCTGCTGATCGATGTGACGGGCAATACCCACCGCGCCGAATTCTGTATTGACAAGCTCTACTCACCGGACGGCGCCACCGGGCGCCTCGGCTTGCTCGAGCTGCGTGCGTTCGAGATGCCACCCCATGCCCGCATGAGCCTGGCGCAACAGCTGTTGCTGCGAGCACTGGTTGCTCGGTTCTGGCGCGAGCCCTATGCACCGCCAAAATTGGCGCGCTGGGGTACGCAATTGCACGACCGTTTCCTGTTGCCGCACTTTATCGAACAAGACTTTGCCGATGTTATCGTCGACCTCAACGCTGCCGGCTATCCACTGCGCGCCGAGTGGTTTGCTGCGCATCTCGAGTTCCGCTTTCCCAAGGTGGGCGATTACGCGGTCAGTGGCATTACGCTGCAATTGCGCCAGGCGCTGGAGCCGTGGCATGTGCTGGGCGAAGAGGGCGCCGTGGGCGGCACCGTGCGGTATGTGGACTCTTCGCTGGAGCGTTTGCAGGTCAAGCTCAGCGGCTTGCCGCCCCAGCGTTATCTGCTGACCTGCAACGGCGTCCCGGTGCCCTTGCAGCCCACCGGGCGTGTTGGCGAATTCGTCGCAGGCGTGCGATTTCGCGCCTGGCAACCGGCGAACTGCCTGCAGCCGACGATCCCGGTTCATGCGCCGCTGGTCTTTGATGTGCTCGACACCTGGATGCAGCGCTCGGTGGGCGGTTGCCAGTACCACGTGGCGCATCCCGGAGGGCGCAACTATGACAGCTTGCCGGTCAATGCCAACGAGGCCGAGAGTCGGCGCATGGCGCGTTTCTTCCGCATTGGACACACGCCGGGGAAACTTCCTATACCGATCCTGGAAATTAACGACGAGCTACCGATGACGCTCGATTTGCGACGTTTCTAAATCGTACGCGACGCCCGGATTTTTCGTCTATCCGGGCGTCACGAGCCTGCGTTAGTCTGACGCTTCATTGCTGTCTGCCGAGCTCTCCATGCCTGACCTGCTAGACCGCTACCCGCTGACGGTGGGCACCTATCACGAACTGCTCGACGACAGAGGCGCCGTGCGCCCGCACTGGCGTCGACTGTTCGAGCAGTTGCAGCGCAGTACGCCAGCGCAATTGGCGCAGCGTCAGGCGCTATTGACCCGGCAAATCCAGGAAAACGGTGTCACCTATAACGTCTATGCCGATCCCAAGGGCGCGGACCGGCCATGGGAGCTGGACCTGCTGCCCCACGTGATCGCCGCTGATGAGTGGGAACAGTTGTCGGCCGGCATCGCTCAGCGGGCGCGACTGCTCAATGCGGTTCTGGCTGACTTGTACGGTCCTCAACAGCTGATTGCCGAAGGTCTGCTGCCCGCCGAACTGGTATTCGGTCACAACAACTTCCTCTGGCCTTGTCAGGGCATCAATCCGCCTGACGGGGCCTTTCTGCATTTATATGCCGTGGACCTGGCGCGTACACCCGATGGCCGCTGGTGGGTCACGGCGGATCGCACGCAGGCACCGTCAGGCGCTGGCTACGCGCTGGAAAATCGCACCATCGTGTCCCGGGCGTTTCCCGAGTTGTACCGTGATTTGAAGGTCCAGCACCTGGCGGGTTTCTTCCGCACGTTGCAGGAAACCCTGGCCCGTCAGGCGCCGAGTGACGGCGAAGCGCCGCTGGTGGTGCTGCTGACGCCCGGGCGTTTCAACGAAAGCTATTTTGAACACCTGTATCTCGCTCGTCAGCTCGGTTATCCCCTGGTGGAGGGCGGCGACCTGACGGTGCGCGACGCCACGGTCTACCTGAAGACCCTGAGTGGCCTACGCCGGGTCCACGCGATCATGCGTCGGCTCGACGATGATTTCTGCGACCCTCTGGAGTTGCGTACCGATTCGGCCCTCGGCGTGCCGGGCCTGCTTGAGGCCGTGCGACAGGGACGGGTGCTGGTGGCCAATGCCTTGGGCAGCGGTGTACTGGAATCGCCGGGACTGCTGGGGTTTCTGCCGAAGATCAATCAATGCCTGTTCGGCGAAGAACTGATTCTGCCGTCCATCGCGACCTGGTGGTGCGGTGAGGCGCCGGTACTGGCCCAGGCTTTGGAAAAACTGCCGGGACTGCTGATTAAACCGGCGTTCCCGTCCCAGAGCTTTGCGCCGGTGTTTGGCCGCGACTTGAGCGAAAAACAGCGCAAGGAGCTCGCCGAGCGCATGCAGGCGCGGCCTTATGCGTATGTGGCGCAAGAACTCGCTCAGCTCTCCCAGGCACCGATCTGGCAAGCCGAAGGTGGTCAACTGCAACCGCGCGCCATCGGCATGCGCGTGTATGCCGTGGCCAGTCGCGAGGGCTATCGGGTCTTGCCCGGTGGCTTGACCCGGGTCGCCGCCGACGCCGATGCCGAGGTGGTGTCGATGCAGCGCGGTGGCGCCAGCAAAGACACTTGGGTGTTGGGTGATCGTGCGCCCAACGGCGAACAATGGAAGACCCAGCGCAACATCGGCGTGCATGACCTGATACGACGCGACCCGTACCTGCCATCGCGTGTCGTGGAGAACCTGTTCTGGTTTGGCCGTTACTGTGAACGTTGCGATGACAGTGCACGTTTGCTGCGCATCATGCTGACGCGCTATGTCGATGGCGATGATCCGAAAGCCCTGCAGGCCGCGGTCGATCTCGGCGAACGGCTGATGTTGCTGCCCGATGAGGGCGAGTTGCCCGAACGCCTGTTGGCGGCGTTGCTCGGCGATGACTGGCCGTTCAGCTTGCGCTCCAACCTGCAACGCTTGCAGTGGGCAGCATCCCAGGTGCGCGGCAAGCTCTCGCGGGAAAACTGGCAGGCGCTGGTGGAGTTGCAGCGCGAAGCCATGGAGCTGGAAACCGAGGAACCGGATTTCGGCGAGTTGCTGGATTTTCTCAATCGACTGGTGATGTCGCTGGCAGCGCTGTCCGGTTTTGCCCTGGACGACATGACCCGGGACGAAGGCTGGCGTTTCCTCATGATCGGCCGGCGGATCGAGCGCCTGCAATTTCTCAGCGGTAGCCTGGCGGCGTTCCTGCGCGGCGCCGGGGCGTTCGATCAGTCCGGGCTGGAGTGGCTGTTGGAGTTGGGTAACAGCAGCATTACCTACCGTTCGCGCTACCTGGCGGTGGCGCAGTTGATCCCGGTGCTCGACCTGCTGTTGCTCGACGAACAGAACCCTCATGCGGTGTTGTTCCAGTTGAAACTGGTGACTCGCACCGTCAAACGCCTCAACGACGACTTTGGCGCGCCGCGTGAAGCGGGGTTGCCGCAATTGGTCGAGCGCCTGGCGCGCTTCGACCTGGGCTGTCTGGAAAACTCATTGTTCGGCGACACCAGCGTTCGCGCTGCCATCGAAGGGCTGGCCGCGCTGCTGCAAGAAATCGCCGACGCTAGCGGCCAGGTTTCCGATCGCCTGGCGCTGCGGCATTTCGCCCATGTCGACGATGTCAGCCAGCGCACGGTGTCTGTCTGATGAGCGCCCGCTACCAGATTTTCCATGACACCCATTACCACTACGACAGCCCGGTGTCCCTGGCCCAGCAACTGGCGCACCTGTGGCCGCGACCTTGTGCCTGGCAGCGTTGCACCGACCAGCAATTGCTGATCAGCCCGCAGCCGACCTCGCGTCGCGATGAACTGGATGTGTTCGGCAATCCGCTGACCCGGCTAGCGTTCGAGCGGCCCCACGATGAGCTGTTGGTCAACGCCAGCCTGACGATTGAAGTGCTGCCCCGAACTGTCACGGATTTCCACCGGTCACCGGCGTGGGAATTCACCCGCAGTGCGTTGACCTACAATAGCCAGCCACTGTCGCCTGAGTTGCTCGAAGCCTGCCGCTACCGGTTTGAATCGCCTTATGTGCATTTGAAGCGAAACTTCGTCGAGTTTTCCGAGAGCTGTTTTCCGCCCGGTCGACCGTTGCTGCTCGGCGTGCAGGCACTCATGGAGAAAATCTTCAGCGAGTTCACCTTCGATGCCGAAGCGACCCAGGTGGCGACACCGCTGGTGGAGGTGCTGGAGCGTCGACGCGGGGTTTGCCAGGACTTTGCACACCTGATGCTTGCCTGTGTGCGTTCCCGGGGGTTGGCGGCGCGCTATATCAGCGGCTATTTGCTGACTCAGCCACCGCCGGGGCAGCCGCGACTGATCGGCGCCGATGCGTCCCACGCCTGGGTTTCGGTGTTTTGCCCAGTGCTGGGCTGGGTGGATTTTGATCCGACCAACAATGTGCAACCGGCGCTGGAGCACATCACCCTGGCCTGGGGGCGGGATTTTTCCGACGTGTCGCCGTTGCGGGGGGTGATCCTGGGTGGGGGCAACCATGACCCGGAAGTGCGCGTCACCGTGATGCCGCTGGATTAACGCCGATCAAACTGTAGAAGCGAGGTTGCTCGCGAAAAACTCGAGAGCGCCGGGGTCTATCTGGCTCGCAGCGTTATCGTTGACGACCATCGCGAGCAGGCTCGCTCCTACAGGGGGATTGTGGTGTTTTGAGGGATATTCGATTGGCCTGTGAGGATCGGCAGCGGCGCTGCCAATCCTGGTCACAGATCCGGTGGGCCTGATCAGATCAACCGGCCCGGAGGTTTTCAGGCGTCGGGTGCCTGGTCTTTCGGTGCATCAACATCGTCTTCTGCCGCCACTTCACCCTCAGGGTTCAGTGCCGCTTCTTCAGCTGTAGCTTTCTTGCGCTGAAGCTTTTCCTCTTTCTTCTGCTCCTTGGCCAAGTCTCTCTGACGTTTGGCGAAGGAATAATTAGGTTTAGCCATGGGCGATCCTCTGGGGTCGAAGGTGAGGTGGAGCGGCACATATTCTGCCCTGTATCGGTGCCAAGCCGTTAGCTGGGTTTTTGCTCGGCCCATTTTGGCGCCACGGACGGCTGCCATTTATCCAGTGTATCGAGCAGGGTTTGCGGTGATTCGCTCACTTGCAGCATGTCACGGTGCTGCCCGCGAACGAAGCCTTCGCCGACGATGTGATCAAGAAAAGACGTCAACTTGTCGTAGAAGCCGTTCACTTCCAGCAAACCCAGCGGTTTGCCGTGGTAGCCGAGTTGGCCCCAGGTCCAGACTTCAAACAGCTCTTCCAGGGTGCCAAGGCCGCCAGGCAGCGCGATAAAGGCATCACTGAGCTCGGCCATTCGCGCCTTGCGCGCATGCATGCCATCGACCACTTCGAGGCGTGTCAGGCCGCTGTGGCCGATTTCCTTGTCCTTGAGGCTTTGCGGGATGATGCCGATCACTTCACCGCCGGCCGCCAGGGCTGCATCGGCGACGATGCCCATCAGGCCCACCGCGCCGCCGCCATACACCAGGGTCAGCTTGCGCTCGGCCAAGGCCCGGCCGAGAGTCACGGCGGCTTCGCGATAAGCCGGGTTGGCGCCGGTGCTGGCACCACAAAATACACAAACGGATGTTAAAGACATGCTTTGCTCCAGGGTCGATCAGGACCACAGAGTAAAGGCAGGCGCACGCCACTCCAAGGTCTAGACTTCGCGCTGGGGTGTTTCGTACGTCCCGCTGGCGCCGCAGGCATAGGCGGCGAGCAAACTGCACAACAGACTGTTGATGAACATGATCACGACTCCGGGTTTTGAGGGGCAGTCCGATCATAGGCCCGGGCCAGACGCTTGGCTGGTAGATATTTCGTATCGGTGTCATAGCCCAGAAGTTGTATACAATTTTTGAGTCAAGTCATATGAACTTGCGAAGATTTCAGGCAGTCTTCTGTCCATTCGCGATTCTCGTTAACCCTGCCTTGGAGATTCACCATGTTTGCCAAACTCGTTGCGGTATCCCTGTTGACACTGGCCAGCAGCCAATTGATGGCTGCCGAGTGCAAGACCACCATTGACTCCACCGATCAAATGTCCTTCAACACCAAGGCCATCGAAATCGACAAAAGCTGCAAGACCTTTACCGTCGAGCTGACCCACTCCGGCAGCCTGCCGAAAAACGTCATGGGCCATAACTTCGTGTTGAGCAAAGAGGCGGACATGCAGCCAATCGCCACCGATGGCCTGAACGCTGGCATCGACAAGAACTACCTGAAAGACGGCGACACCCGCGTGATCGCTCACACCAAAGTCATCGGCGCCAAGGAAACCGATTCGGTGACCTTCGATGTGTCGAAGCTGGATGCGGCTGAAAAATACGGTTTCTTCTGCTCGTTCCCGGGCCACATCTCGATGATGAAAGGCACCGTGACCCTGAAGTAACCAGGTTCACCGCGCCATCGTTTTTCGCTGGCAAGCCAGCTCCTACAGAAATAACACATCCCTTGTAGGAGCTGGCTTGCCAGCGAAGAGGCCATCAACATCGACGCATGTTTTGGCCAAAGAAAAGCCCGCTGTGGATCACTCCAAAGCGGGCTTTTTCATTCACTCACGCCTCAAGGCGCAAACGGCATCACGCGCTTGTGGTGGGTCTTGTTGTACGTGTCGACGATGATCTTGAATGCTTCTTCACGCACCGGATTACCGTGCAGGAACGCATCGATCTCGGCGTAGGTCACGCCGTGTGAAGCTTCGTCCGGTTTTCCCGGCGACAGGTCTTCGAGGTCGGCGGTCGGCACTTTCTCCACCAACGACTCCGGCGCACCGAAGCTGCGGGCAATCGCGCGAACCTGGTTTTTCACCAGGCCACTGAGGGGCGCGAGGTCACAGGCACCGTCACCGAACTTGGTGAAGAAACCCATCACCGCTTCGGCTGCATGGTCGGTGCCGATCACCAGGCCATGGGCCGCGCCGGCGATGGTGTACTGGGCGACCATGCGCATGCGCGCCTTGGTGTTGCCGAGCACGAAATCCACCGATACGGCGTGCTTGCCTTCGAACGCGGCTACTTCATTGGCCAGGGATTTCACCGCCGGACCGATGTTCACCGTGTGGCGCTCGTCCGGCTTGATGAAGTCCACCGATGCCTGGGCGTCGTGTTCATCGAACTGGGTTTCGTAGGGCAGGCGCACGGCGATGAATTTATAGGCGGCATCACCGCTGCGCTGGCGCAGCTCACGCACGGCACGCTGGGCGAGCAGGCCGGCGGTCAGCGAGTCGACGCCACCGCTGATGCCCAACACCAGGGTCTTGAGCCCGGCATTGACCAGGCAATCCTGGATGAAGGTCACCCGCCGGGCGACTTCGGCTTCTAGCGCCGCTTCGTCGGCGAATGGCGGCTGGACCTTGAGCTGTTCAGCAATCTCACGCTGTACGGCTTGCATGAATTCACTCCTTGCTTGATGGACTTGAAAGGGCGGCAGGGACTTGGAAAACGTGTCGCAAGTAAGCGACGAAATTCGGGTCTTTGCAGTGCGTCTTGCCGGGCTCGTCGGAGATCTTCGCCACCGGCTGACCGTTGCAGGCGGTCATTTTAAGCACGATGCTCATCGGTTCGACACCTGGAATATCACACGTCAGGTTGGTGCCGATGCCGAAGCTGACATTGATCCGACCGCGCAGCGCGCGGAATATCTCCAGCGCCTTGGGCAGGGTCAGGCTGTCGGAGAAGGTCAGCGTCTTGCTCGTCGGGTCGATGCCGAGCTTGTGGTAGTGGGCGATGGCTTTTTCCGCCCAGATCACAGGGTCACCGGAATCGTGGCGCAAGCCGTCGAAGAGCTTGGCGAAAAACAGGTCGAAATCGCCGAGGAAGGCATCCATGGTGATGCAATCGGTCAGGGCGATTCCCAACAGGCCTCGGTATTCGCGGACCCAGCAATCGAGGGCGGCGATCTGGCTGTCGATCAGTCGCGGGCCGAGTTGCTGGTGGGCCATGATCCATTCGTGGGCCATGGTACCCAGCGGCTTCATGTCCAATTCCCGGGACAGGTGCACATTGCTGGTGCCGACAAAGCGTCCAGGGAAGTCGTGCTTGAGTACGTTCACCACTTCTTCCTGCACGCGGTAGGAAAAACGCCGGCGCGTGCCGAAATCGGCCACCTGCAATTCGGACAATTCGTCGCTGCTGGCGTTGGCGCTCAGCCAGTCGAACTTGCGGTACAGCTGTTCGCGGGCCTGCTCCAGCACCACCTCGCGGTAGCGATAACGGTTGCGCACTTCGCTGACCAGCGCCAGCAGCGGCACTTCGAACAGGATCACATGCAGCCAGGGGCCACGCAGGCGGATGAACAGCTCGCCGTTTTCGATACCGGTGTGGATGTAGCGCAGGTTGAAGCGAAACAACCCGAGAAAGCGCAGGAAGTCCGGCTTGAGGAAACTGATGCGCTCCAGGAAGCTCAGTTGGTCGGCGCTCAGGCTCAATTCGGCCAGGCGCTCGATCTGGAAACGGATCTCCGCCAGGTATGGGCGTAGATCTTCACTGTTACGGCAACGAAACTCCCATTCGACTTCGACGTTCGGGTAGTTGTGCAGCACCGCCTGCATCATCGTCAATTTGTAGAAGTCGGTGTCGAGCAGGTTCTGCACGATGCGATCGGCAAACACACTCTCGCTCATAACGGGAATCTCCAGCGTTGCAGCGGTATTGATCAATGGCGCTAGTGGCGCATATCAAGGACAAGGATTACCAGCATTTTTTCTGGCAAAGCGGACCCTGTAGGAGCTGGCTTGCCAGCGAAGGCGGTCTATCAATCGACATCAATGATGGATGTGCCGGCCCCTTCGCTGGCAAGCCAGCTCCTACAGGGATACATATTCGCAGCGAGATATTTTGTCGGCCCACGCACTGTAGGAGCCGGCTTGCCGGCGAAGGCGTCCTTGAGTTTTGCGCTGAATTGTCGGCAGCATTCGCTAGCAAGCCAGCTCCTACAAGTTGATGGCGTCCGTCAGGTCGCATCCGGGCTGTCAATCTGCTCCAGCATCCACTTCACAAAATCCCGCACCTTGGGCACTTCCGCCGAATGTTCCGGGTACGCCAGGTAATAGGCGTCACTGCTGGGCATTGCATGCTGCCAGGGAATGACCAGTTTGCCGTCGGCCAGTTCTTCTTCCACCAGGAATCGCGGCAACAGCGCCACGCCGCAACCGACCTGGGCGGCGCGGATGCACATGTAGAAGGTTTCGAAGCGCGGGCCGTGGTAGCTGTGTTCGGTGTGGTAACCCTGATGATCGAACCAGTCGTGCCAGGCCTGGGGGCGCGAGGCGTTTTGCAGTAGCACCAGATCGGTCAGTTGCGTGGGATCGGTGAACGGCGTGTCGGGCAGGCTGCCGGGGGCGCATACCGGAACAAGCTCTTCGCCGAACAGCTTCAGGCATTCCGTGCCGGGCCGCGAGCCCTGGCCGAAGTAGAATGCCAGGTCGCTGCGACCTTGCAGCAGGTCGTCCGCTTCCTGTTCGCTGCACAGGTCCAGGTGAATCGACGGATGCCGCAGGCGCCAGCCTTTCAGCCGTGGTACCAGCCAGCGAGCGCCGAAGGTCGGGGGCGTCGAAACCCGCAGGACTTCGGTTTCGCCGCCGTAGGAACGCAGGTAATGGGTCGACATCTCGACCTGGGTGAGAATTTTTCGCACCTCGACCAGGTACAGATCGCCGGCCGGGGTCATCTGCAAGCGCCGGCGAATCCGGCGAAACAGCAGGTGTTGCAACAACTCTTCAAGTTGCGCGACCTGTTTGCTCACGGCGCTTTGGGTCAGGTTCAGTTCTTCGGCGGCCCGGGTGAAGCTCAAATGCCGGGTTACGGCTTCGAAGCACTGCAACGCAGCAATCGATGGCAAGTAGCGTTTATTGAGCATGGGCGGTCCTTTGTTCTTGTTTCTTTATTGCCAGCAATGCACAGCATGAATAAACGGAATGATATCTCTCTTAAAGGTCGTTTGTTGAGTAACCTGCGGGCAGCTAAAACTACAGGTCTGGCCAGTCGTGAAATTGCGGCTGCACGTGTTCTGTCTTTTGCTTGAGGAGTGACCCATGGTTGCCGCATTGCTTGATCGTCTAGGTGTGAACCCGGCCCTGTACCAGAACGGCAAAGTGCCGGTGCATTCGCCGATCGATGGCAGCAAGATCGCCGCCGTGAACTGGGAAGGTGCCGCGCAAGTCGAGCAGCACATCAGTCGCGCAGATCATGCGTTCGAACTGTGGCGCAAGGTGCCGGCACCGCGTCGTGGCGAACTGGTCCGCCAATTTGGCGAAGTGCTGCGTGAATACAAGGCCGACCTTGGCGAATTGGTGTCCTGGGAAGCAGGCAAGATCACCCAGGAAGGCCTGGGCGAAGTGCAGGAAATGATCGACATCTGCGATTTCGCCGTCGGCCTGTCCCGTCAGTTGTACGGCTTGACCATCGCTTCCGAGCGTCCTGGCCACCACATGCGCGAAACCTGGCACCCGATCGGCGTTGTCGGCGTGATCAGCGCGTTCAACTTCCCGGTCGCGGTGTGGGCCTGGAACACCACGCTGGCGCTGGTCTGTGGCAACCCGGTGGTGTGGAAACCGTCGGAAAAAACTCCGCTGACCGCACTGGCCTGCCAGGCACTGTTCGATCGCGTGGTGAAGGATTTCAGCGATGCCCCGGCGAACCTGTGCCAGGTCATCATCGGCGGTCGCGATGCTGGCGAAGCCCTGGTCGATGACCCGCGTGTTGCGCTGATCAGCGCCACCGGCAGCACCCGCATGGGCCGCGAAGTGGCGCCGAAAGTGGCCGCACGTTTTGCCCGCAGCATCCTTGAACTGGGCGGCAACAACGCCATGATCCTTGGCCCGAGCGCCGATCTGGACATGGCCGTTCGCGCCATCCTGTTCAGCGCCGTCGGCACCGCTGGCCAGCGCTGCACCACCCTGCGTCGCCTGATCGCCCATGAGTCGGTGAAAGAAGAAATCGTCACCCGCCTGAAAGCCGCGTACTCGAAAGTGCGTATCGGCCATCCGCTGGAAGGCAACCTGGTCGGTCCGCTGATCGACAAGCAAAGTTTTGAAAACATGCAGGATTCGCTTGAGCAGGCGTTGAGCGAAGGCGGCAAGGTCTTCGGCGGCAAGCGCCAGCTTGAGGACCAGTTCCCGAACGCCTACTACGTGTCGCCGGCCATCGTCGAAATGCCGGAGCAGAGCGACGTGGTCTGCCACGAAACCTTCGCCCCGATCCTGTACGTGGTCGGCTACAGCGACTTCCAGGAAGCCCTGCGCCTGAACAACGCCGTGCCACAAGGCCTGTCCTCGTGCATTTTCACCACTGACGTGCGTGAAGCCGAGCAATTCATGTCGGCCGTGGGCAGCGACTGCGGCATTGCCAACGTCAACATCGGTCCGAGCGGTGCGGAAATCGGTGGCGCGTTTGGGGGCGAGAAAGAAACCGGCGGTGGTCGCGAGTCCGGCTCCGATGCATGGCGCGGCTACATGCGCCGCCAGACCAACACCGTGAATTATTCGCTGGAGTTGCCATTGGCCCAAGGCATTACGTTCGACTGATGGTCCCCTTCGCTGGCAAGCCAGCTCCTACAGGGCATCGCAAACGTCTGTAGGAGCTGGCTTCCCGGCGAAGCTCTTGTTGTTTGTTGGGTTTCTGTTGGAGTCTGGCAATGCCGTTACGCGAAGAGTGTCTGTGGGAAAAACTGACGCCGCAAAGGCCGGACCATTCGGCCCTCAAGGGTGAGGTCACGGTGGATGTCTGCGTCGTCGGTGCCGGGTTTACCGGGTTGTCGGCGGCGGTGCATTTGCTGGAACAAGGCAAGAGCGTGTGTGTGCTGGAGGCCCATCGCGCGGGTCATGGTGGTTCGGGGCGCAACGTCGGCCTGGTCAACGCAGGGATGTGGATTCCCCCGGACGAGATCGAAGCCGGGTTTGGCACCGAGGTCGGCAGCCAGCTCAACCGCATGCTGGGGGCGGCGCCATCGCTGGTGTTCAGCCTTGTGGACAAGTACAACATCGATTGCCAGTTGCGCCGCGAAGGCACGTTGCACATGGCGCACAACGCCCGCGGCGAAGCTGACTTGCGCAGTCGAGAAGAACAATGGAAGCGCCGTGGGGCGCCGGTGGAGTTGTTGACCGGCCAGGCCTGCGAGCAAGCCACGGGCACCAAAAAGATCGCCGCCGCGCTGCTTGATCGCCGTGCCGGCACGCTCAACCCGATGGCCTACACCACGGGTCTGGCCAAAGCCGCCATCGGCCTCGGTGGTCAATTATTCGATCACTCGCCCGTCACCCGACTGGAGCGCCAAGGCCAACGCTGGTCGGTACAAACCGCCCAGGGTTCGGTGATGGCCGAGAAAGTCGTGATTGCGTCCAACGCCTACACCGAAGGCGACTGGACCCAGTTGCGGCGCAATTTCTTCCCCGGTTACTACTACCAGGTGGCCTCCGTTCCGTTGACCGAGGAAGCTGCGCAGCAAATTCTGCCGGGTGGCCAAGGGTCGTGGGACACCCGCCAGGTCCTGAGCAGCATTCGCCGCGATAAAGACGGGCGGCTACTGCTCGGCAGTCTCGGTAATGGCAATCAAAAACCGGCCTGGTTCCTCAAGGCCTGGGCCGACCGGGTGCAGCAGCACTATTTCCCGTACCTCAAACCGGTGGAGTGGGAGTGCACTTGGACCGGTTGCATCGCCTTCACACCCGATCATTTGATGCGTCTGTTCGAGCCGGCGCCCGGATTAGTGGCAGTCACCGGCTACAACGGCCGGGGCGTGACCACCGGGACGGTGGTCGGCAAAGCCTTCGCCGATTACTTGTGTAACGGAAATCCTCAATCGTTGCCGATTCCGTTCGCCCCCATGCAGCCATTGGCCGGGGTGGGCTTGCGCAGCTGTCTGTATGAGGCCGGGTTTTCGCTGTATCACGCAGGCCAGTGCTTGCGGATCGTGATTTGATTGTCGATTTTCACAGTGGGAAGCGGCGCTTTTTCGATCAGCAGCTAGCCTGTAATGGTGCGGGTTGTAGCAGTCCCGCACCAGCAGTGTGCACTTCGGTGACGCACGATGTTACAGGCTGGTTGCACGTCGTTTGGTGCCGCGGTTGCAATGATGGCGCACTAGGGTTGCGCCTCAAAATATGTAGGGTTTCACCTTCCGCGGTTTAGACGGTTGCACGCCCAATGAAAATGGGTCCGAAACAGTCGAAAAAACAATAAAGCAGCGACTTGTTCAAGAATAAAAAACCGATGGCACGGCCCTTGCTCTGAGCAATCAGTGAAGTCGCAGTGCCAACTAAAAAAAACCTTGGAGCACCACCTCATGTCCCATACGTTTTACAAGAAAGGCTTTCTGGCTCTCGCAGTGGCAACTGCGTTGGGTGTTTCTGCGTTTGCACAAGCTGATGTGAAAATCGGTGTGGCGGGCCCGATGACAGGCGCCAACGCGGCATTTGGCGAGCAGTACATGAAGGGTGCACAGGCAGCGGCCGATGCGGTCAACGCAGCGGGCGGCGTCAACGGGGAAAAAATCGTACTGGTCAAGGGCGATGACGCCTGCGAACCGAAACAGGCTGTGACGGTCGCCAAGGACCTGAGCAACCAGAAAGTCGCCGGCGTTGTCGGTCACTTCTGCTCCTCGTCGACCATCCCGGCCTCCGAGATCTACGACGAAGCGGGCATCATCGCGATCACTCCTGGCTCCACCAACCCACAAGTCACCGAGCGCGGCCTGAGCGCCATGTTCCGTATGTGCGGGCGTGACGACCAGCAAGGTATCGTGGCTGGCGACTACATCGTCGACGTGCTCAAGGGCAAGAAAGTCGCGGTCATCCACGACAAGGACACCTATGGCCAAGGCCTGGCGGATGCCACCAAGGCACAGCTGATCAAGCGCGGCGTGACCCCGGTGATCTATGAAGGCCTGACCCGTGGCGAAAAAGACTTCAGCGCCCTGGTCACCAAGATCCGCGCCGCCGGCGCCGACGTCGTCTACTTCGGCGGTCTGCACCCAGAGGCCGGTCCACTGGTTAAACAACTGCGTACCGAAGGCCTCAAGGACGTGAAATTCATGTCCGACGACGGCATCGTGACCGACGAACTGGTGACCACCGCTGGCGGCCCGCAATACGTCGACGGCGTGCTGATGACCTTCGGCGCCGACCCACGTCTGCTGCCAGACAGCAAGACCGTGGTAGACGCTTTCCGCAAGGCTGGCACCGAGCCTGAAGGCTACACCCTGTACGCCTACGCTTCGGTCCAGACCCTGGCCGCTGCCTTCAATGGCGCCAAGTCCAACAAGAGCGAAGACGCTGCCAAGTGGCTGAAAGCCAACCCGGTCAAAACCGTCATGGGCGAGAAGACCTGGGATGCCAAGGGCGACCTGAAAGTCTCCGACTACGTGGTTTACCAGTGGGACAAGGACGGCAAATACCACCAGCTGGAAAAACAGAAGTAAGGGCTGACCCGATCAGGGTACCCCGAGAACCTTTGTAGGAGCCGGCTTGCTGGCGAAGGCGGACTTGCAGTCGACATTTTTGTCGAATGTTCAATCGCCTTCGCTGGCAAGCCAGCTCCTACAGGGGGGTGTGGGACTGCCTGATCGTGGCTGACATTGCTCCGACGTATATCTGTATTTTCCTTAGAAGAACCGCGCAGCCACATGCGCAGGTTCTCATTGCGTGAGATTGCGTTATGGATGGTATTTTCCTGCAGCAACTGGTCAACGGCCTGACCCTCGGGTCGGTCTATGGCCTGATCGCCATCGGCTACACAATGGTCTATGGCATCATCGGCATGATCAACTTCGCCCACGGCGAGGTTTACATGATTTCCGCTTACCTCGCGGCAATCAGTCTGGCTCTGCTGGCTTACTTCGGTATTGAATCCTTCCCGCTGCTGATGCTCGGCACTCTGGTCTTCACCATCGTGGTCACGGGGGTGTATGGCTGGGTCATCGAGCGTATCGCCTACAAACCGCTGCGCAACTCCACCCGACTGGCACCGCTGATCAGCGCCATCGGGATCTCGTTGATCCTGCAAAACTATGCACAGATCGCCCAGGGCGCTCGCCAACAAGGCGTTCCAACCCTGTTGACCGGTGCGTGGCGAATCGATGTAGGGACCGGCTTCGTGCAGCTCACCTACACCAAAGTCTTCATTCTGGTCGCTGCCTTCGTCGGCATGGGCCTGCTGACCTACGTCATCAAGTACACCAAGCTCGGCCGCATGTGCCGCGCCACCCAGCAAGACCGCAAGATGGCCTCGATCCTGGGGATCAACACCGACCGGGTGATTTCCTATGTGTTCATCATCGGTGCAGCGATGGCGGCCCTGGCCGGCGTGCTGATCACCATGAACTACGGCACGTTCGACTTCTACGCAGGCTTCGTCATCGGCATCAAGGCGTTCACCGCCGCCGTGCTCGGCGGGATCGGTTCGCTGCCTGGCGCCATGCTCGGCGGGATCATCCTCGGCATCTCCGAGTCGCTGTTCTCCGGTCTGGTCAACTCGGACTACAAGGACGTTTTCAGCTTCTCGCTGCTGGTCCTCGTTCTGGTCTTTCGGCCCCAAGGCCTGCTCGGCCGTCCTCTTGTGTCGAAGGTGTAAGCGATGTCTTCAACCACTCATAAATCAATCGATATCAAAAAAAGCCTGGTTGACGCGATTCTTGCCGGCCTCATTGCCCTGATCGTGTTCGGACCGATCGTCGGCATCGTGCTCGAAGGCTACAGCTTCAACCTGGAACCGACCCGCGTCGCCTGGATTGTCGCCATTGTCATGGCTGGCCGCTTTGCCCTGAGCCTGTTCCTGCAAACCTCCAAGGGCCTGAAAATCCTCGAAGGCTTCGAGGTCACTGGCTCCGGGGTTCACGTACTGCCGCCTGACTACAAATCCCGCCTGCGCTGGATCATCCCACTGGTCATCCTGATTGCCGTGGTGTTCCCGTTTTTTTCCAACTCCTACTTGCTGGGCGTCGTTATCCTCGGGTTGATCTATGTGCTGCTGGGGCTGGGGCTGAACATCGTGGTCGGTCTGGCCGGCCTGCTCGACCTGGGTTACGTGGCGTTCTACGCCATCGGTGCCTATGGCCTGGCACTCGGTTATCAATACCTGGGCCTGGGTTTCTGGACGGTACTGCCACTGGCGGCGATCACCGCGGGCCTGGCCGGTTGCATCCTCGGCTTCCCGGTCCTGCGCCTGCACGGTGACTACCTGGCCATCGTGACCCTGGGCTTCGGTGAAATCATCCGCTTGATCCTCAACAACTGGCTGTCGCTGACCGGTGGCCCGAACGGCATGCCGGCGCCACTGCCGACCTTCTTCGGCCTGGAGTTCGGCAAGCGGGCGAAAGATGGCGGGATCCCGTTCCACGAGTTCTTCGGCATCGCCTACAACCCGGACGTGAAGTATTACTTCATCTACGCGGTGCTGTTCCTGGTGGTGCTGGCCGTGCTGTACATCAAGCATCGCCTGGTCAAGATGCCAGTCGGCCGCGCCTGGGAAGCCCTGCGTGAAGACGAGATCGCTTGCCGCTCCATGGGCCTGAACCACGTACTGGTCAAGCTCTCGGCGTTCACCATCGGTGCCTCGACAGCCGGCTTGGCCGGGGTGTTCTTTGCCACCTACCAGGGCTTCGTCAACCCGACCTCCTTCACCTTCTTCGAATCGGCCCTCATCCTCGCCATCGTGGTACTCGGCGGTATGGGCTCGACCATCGGCGTGGTGATTGCAGCCTTCGTGCTGACCGTCGCCCCGGAACTGCTGCGCGGCTTTGCGGAATACCGCGTGCTGCTGTTCGGCATCCTGATGGTGTTGATGATGATCTGGCGACCGCGCGGCCTGATTCGGATCAGCCGTACCGGTGTGACACCGCGTAAAGGAGTAGCGCCATGAGCGAAGTCGTACTCTCGGTAGAGAAGCTGATGATGCACTTCGGCGGCATCAAGGCGCTGAACGATGTCAGCCTGCAGGTCAAACGCAACTCGATCTTCGCCTTGATCGGCCCCAACGGCGCCGGCAAGACCACCGTTTTCAACTGCCTGACCGGGTTCTACAAGGCCTCGGGCGGCAAGATCGAACTCAGCGTGCGCGGCGAGAAAACCAATGTAATCCAGTTGCTGGGTGAGAGTTTCAAACCCACCGATTTCGTTTCGCCGAAATCCTTCGCCAGCCGCCTGTACTACAAGATGTTCGGTGGTACCCACCTGGTGAACCGCGCCGGGCTGGCGCGCACGTTCCAGAACATTCGCCTGTTCAAGGAAATGTCGGTGCTGGAAAACCTGCTGGTGGCCCAACACATGTGGGTCAACCGCAGCATGCTCGCCGGCATCCTCAACACCAAGGGCTATCGCAAGGCTGAAAGCGATGCGCTGGACCACGCGTTTTACTGGCTGGAAGTGGTGGACCTGGTGGACTGCGCCAACCGTTTGGCCGGTGAGTTGTCCTATGGCCAGCAACGCCGTCTGGAAATCGCCCGCGCCATGTGCACGCGTCCGCAGATCATCTGCCTGGACGAACCGGCCGCCGGCCTCAACCCTCAGGAAACCGAAGCGCTGAGCGCGATGATCCGTCTGCTGCGTGACGAGCACGATCTGACCGTGGTGCTGATCGAACACGACATGGGCATGGTGATGAGTATTTCCGACCACATCGTGGTGCTGGACCACGGTATTGTGATCGCCGAGGGCGGTCCCGACGCGATACGCAACGATCCGAAAGTGATTGCCGCCTACCTGGGCGCTGACGAAGAGGAGGTGGTATGACCGCACCTATCCTCGAACTCAAGGAACTGGACGTTTTCTACGGGCCGATCCAGGCCCTGAAAAAAGTCTCGATGCACATCAACGAGGGGGAAACCGTCAGCCTGATCGGCTCCAACGGCGCCGGCAAATCGACCCTGCTGATGTCGATCTTCGGCCAGCCCCGGGCCGCCGACGGGCAGATCCTCTATCAGGGCGTGGACATTACCCACAAGTCGTCCCACTACATCGCTTCCAACGGCATCGCCCAATCGCCGGAAGGGCGGCGGGTGTTCCCCGACATGACCGTCGAGGAAAACCTGTTGATGGGCACGATCCCGATTGGCGACAAGTACGCCAAGGAAGACATGCAGCGTATGTTCCAGCTATTTCCGCGGCTTGAAGAGCGGCGTACCCAGCGGGCGATGACCATGTCTGGCGGCGAGCAGCAAATGCTCGCCATCGCCCGTGCGTTGATGAGTCGCCCCAAGTTGTTGTTGCTGGATGAGCCGAGCCTGGGCCTGGCGCCGATCGTGGTGAAGCAGATCTTCGCCACCCTGCGGGAACTGGCCAAGACCGGCATGACCATCTTTCTGGTGGAGCAGAACGCCAACCACGCGCTGCGCTTGTCGGATCGGGCGTACGTGATGGTCAACGGCGAAATCCGCATGACCGGCACTGGCAAGGAGTTATTGGTCAACGAGGACGTGCGTAACGCCTACCTCGGCGGGCACTGAGTTTCAGCGGTTATGCACAAGCCCCGGCGCGCAATCGCCGGGGCTTTTTTACCCCTCCAATTCACCACAACCCCGGTAGGAGCGAGCCTGCTCGCGAAGCTCCCCTGGGCAACGCGTTTATCCAGAATGTTCGCGTTATAGTTGACGACCATCGCGAGCAGGCTCGCTCCTACAGGGGTTTGTGACGGCTTTGGTAAAATTGTGGAAAACAAATTCCCCACGCTCTCAAAGCGCGACATAAAGCCGCTGCAAATAGTTGTTTTGTCACGGTTTTGACTTGTCCCCGTTTGCTGTGGAACCGGCTGTGAATAACATGGGAGTAGCTGGCTGGGCGCCTTTGAAACCGTGGCCTCCAGAGGTGTGGTTGTTTTTTGATCAGGCGTTTTTGCGCAGCTTGAAGGCTACTTTGTCAACCTTTTTGTTGGTCACGAAAGTGGGCAAAATCGTCGTGGATTAACCTGTGGATAAGTCTGTGGTTAAACTCTGGAAAGACCCGGCTGAAGGCCGTGGTTACTGGCTCGGCGCCATCGCTGCCTTGACTCGTCGGTCATGAAAATCGCCCGGGGCTGCACAGCGCGAGCGTGAGGGTCAAGCAAAAAAGTTTCGAAACAGCGCGCAAAGCCTTGTGCTCAGCGGCTTTCAGCTTTTCCACTTGCCCCCAAAGACTGTGGACCGGCCTGTGGATAACGTGCGCGCACATGGCTGTAGGCCACACGGGGCAAGGGCTTGCAGGTATTGAGTGTTTTTTGAACAGCTTGAACGGTGGTTGCCGCTGTGAGCAAGGCCGGGCATGCTGCCTGCTGATTTTCTATTTCAAGGGCTGGCGATCAGCCGCAGCTAGGAGAACACGATGTCCAACACCCTGTTTATTACCGGAGCGACCTCCGGTTTTGGTGAAGCCTGTGCCCGTCGTTTTGCCGACGCTGGCTGGAAACTGGTGCTGACGGGCCGTCGTGAAGAGCGCCTCAACGCGCTGTGCGCCGAGTTGTCGAAGCAGACCGAAGTGCATGGCCTGGTGCTCGATGTGCGTGATCGCAAGGCCATGGAGGAAGCGATTGCCAATCTGCCGCCTTCTTTCGCCAAACTGCGCGGCTTGATCAACAACGCCGGGCTGGCCCTGGGCGTCGATCCGGCACCCAAGTGTGATCTGGACGACTGGGACACCATGGTCGATACCAACGTCAAAGGTCTGATGTACAGCACCCGTCTGCTGCTGCCACGCCTGATCGCTCACGGCCGTGGTGCGGGCATCGTCAACCTCGGTTCCATCGCTGGTAACTATCCGTACCCGGGCAGCCATGTGTATGGCGCGACCAAGGCATTCGTCAAACAGTTCTCCCTGAACCTGCGCTGCGACCTGCAGGGCACCGGCGTGCGTGTCAGCAACATCGAGCCGGGCCTGTGCGAGAGCGAGTTCTCGCTGGTGCGTTTTGCCGGCGACCAGGAGCGCTACAACGCCACCTACGCCGGTGCCGAGCCGATCCAGCCGCAAGACATCGCCGAGACCATCTTCTGGGTACTCAATGCGCCTGCGCACATCAACATCAACAGCCTGGAGCTGATGCCGGTGAGCCAGACCTGGGCCGGGTTTGCCATCGAGCGCAAGGCTCAAGACTGAGTAACGGCTCATCGCGAGCAGGCTCGCTCCTACAGGGAATTCGTTGAACCTTGTAGGAGTGAGCCTGCTCGCGATGGCGTCGGCTCAGCCAGTACAAGACATCAGCTAGACTCCTCACCTGTTAATACCGCTACATCTAGCGGGTTAGAGGTGTTCGAGGAGAACAAGTGCGTAATCGAGAAGAGCAGCTCCTGCTCAAGCAATCCACCTTCCTGATGCTCGCCGTGACAGTCGCCGGGATCATCACCGGGTTTGTTTCCGGCGCCCAATCCATCCTGTTCGATGGTTTCTTCTCGCTGATCGCGGCGTTCATCAAGGTCCTGATGTTGATCACCGCCAGGCTGATCGCCAAGGAAAGCAATCAGCGCTTCCAGTTCGGTTCCTGGCACCTTGAGCCCATGGTGTTGGTAATCGAAGGCAGCTTCATTTTCCTGGTGGCTATCTATGCCTTTCTCAACGGTGTGTTCGGCATCCTCCGTGGTGGTCGCGAAGTCGAGCTCGGGCTGGTGATCTTCTACGCGGCGTTCTTCACGGTCGTTGAGCTCATCTACTACTTCTACGTCCGCCATCGCAATCGCACGCTCAATTCATCACTGATCGGCTTCGACAACATCAGTTGGCTGGTGGACGCGATGCTCTCGGCAGGCTTGCTGGTGAGCTTTCTCATCGCGCTGCTGCTCAAGACCCAGGGTTATGACGAATGGGCGGTGTATGTCGATCCGATGATCCTGATCCTGCTGGCCCTGGGCATGCTGCCGCCGGCGTACAAAATCCTGGGACCTGCCTTGCGCGATGTGTTGGGCATTGTCCCGGACCAGCTCGATGACAAGGTGCATCAGGTAATGGAAGTGGCGAAGGTCGAGCATGGTTTCGACGACTACATTTCCTACGTGCAAAAGCACGGCCGGGCTTGTTTCATCGAGATTCACATCGTCTTGCCGAAGGATTACTGGCTGGACGGCGTGGGGCAACTGGACAGCTTGCGCGAGGAGATATCCACAAAGCTGGGTGAACCGGATGCAGCACGATGGCTGACCATCAGCTTTACCGGGGATCGCAAGTGGATTGAGTGATGAGGCGACCTCTTCGAGGTCAATCGCGAGCAGGCTCGCGAAAGCGGTAGATTAGTCAGCCGAGATATTGCGCCAACCCGCGATAACAAGTCGCCAGGTGATAGGGCGTTGTCGATGGCATGTCGCGGCGGCTGACTTCACCGTGCTCGTCACGGCATTCGTACCAGCCGCCGGCATGCAGCGAGCGCTGCTGCAACGCCTGCAACTGGCGCAGTACATCTGCTTCGCTGTGCGGTCGCAGCGTCAACGCGCGCAGGTACTCGGCGTGAGCCCAGATACGCTGCGTGGCGTCCCGGACGCCGCCATCCAGTGCGAAGTCGAGCATCGCCCGCACGGCGCCAGTCTGCTGATCGACGCCCACTTGCTCGGTAAAGGCGAAGGCTCGCTCCAGATCGGCATGCAGCGCCGAATGGCGTAACAGCGCCGAGGATTCCAGCAGGAAATACCACTCGAACTGATGCCCCGGTTCAAACCAGTTATCCACAGACCCCAGCGGCTTCTCCATCAATACACCGTGCTGTGGATCGATAAAACGCGCGTGCATGGCTGCGCATAACTCGACGAGCGCCTGTTGCACGTCGAGGTCCTCACGCACCGACAGGGTGGCAAGAAACGCTTCGGCCAGGTGCATCAGCGGGTTTTGCAAAGGGCCGGTGTCCAGCGACGCCCAGTCGCGGTCGAGGGTGGCTTCGTACAGACCGTCCTCCGTGGCGAAGCGCTGCGCGATCACTTCCAGGGAGGCATTGAGCACCGACTCCACCAGTGGCTCGCGGACCTTGTCCCAGTAATGGGCGCAAGCGAACAGGATGAAAGCGTGGGTATAGAGGTCTTTACGCTGATCCAGCGGCGCACCTTGTGCATCGACGCTGTAGAACCAGCCACCGTGCTCGGCATCGTGAAAATGCCGCTGCAGCGAGCGAAACAACGCGGCGGCCCGCTCTTCGGCGCCCGGCACCTGGCCGATCAGGCTGGCGAACAGATAGAGCTGTCGCGCACAGGCCATGGCCCGGTAGCGTTGCGGGGGCAGGGGTTGGTGTTCGGCATCCAGGGCTTCAAACGGCAACGCCATGTTGGCATTCCAGCCCGGACCTTGCCAAAGTGGCACGATGACGTTCAGGAAGTGCTGTTGCACCGAGGCGAACAGGGCGGTCAATTCAGGCTGGGAGGCGGAGCGGGAAACAGGCGGCATTGGCTGGCGTCGTCACGGCAGGGGCGATTGCGCGACATGTTAGCAGGCCTGAACGCTGTGGTGTCTGTCAGGCCGCCTCCGCGGGCTTGCCCGCTCCTACACGGTTCGCGCAATATCTGTAGGAGCGGGCTTGCCCGCGAAGAGGCCTTCACAGGCGCTAGAGAATCAACCCGCCAGTAACCACACCCCGATCGCCGCCGAAGCCGCACCCGCCAGCCGCACCAACGGTGCCGCCGCTTGCGGCAACACCCGCACCAGCGCATAGCCGGCCGCATGCAGCACCGCTGTCGCCGCGACAAAACCTGCGGCATAGGCCCAAGGGCTCAACATGTCCGGCAACTCCAGGCCATGCGCAACGCCATGAAACAGCGCAAATAACGCCGTCGCGCCAACCGCCAGGGCCAGCGGTGGACGTACTGCCAGGGCAACCGCCAGCCCCAACGCCAACACCGAAGCGGCAATCCCGCCCTCCAGCGCCGGCAGGTTCAGCCCTTCAAAACCCAACAGCCCGCCAATCAACATAGTGCCGACAAAGGTGCATGGCAACGCCCAACGCGCTGCACCTTGTTGCTGCGCCGCCCACAGGCCCACCGCGAGCATCGCCAGCAGGTGATCGAGACCGCCCAGCGGATGGCTGATACCGGCGATCAAACCGTTGTCGCCATGCCCCGGGTGGGCAAAGGCGAGGGCCGGAGTCAGCAGCAGGGCCAGGGTGCCGAGAATGCGTTTGAGTGTCATGGATAAGCTTCCTTGTTGATAAGTCGTGATCAGGCCGCCGTCAGCAAACCCTGTCGTTCGATGAAGGCGATGATCTCTTGCAGACCCTGGCCGGTTTTCTGGTTGCTGAACACGAACGGCTTGCCGTTGCGCATGCGCTGGGTGTCGCTGTTCATCATCTCCAGCGAGGCCCCGACCAGCGGCGCAAGGTCGATCTTGTTGATCACCAGCAGGTCGGACTTGCAGATCCCCGGCCCGCCCTTGCGCGGCAGCTTGTCGCCGGCCGAGACGTCGATCACGTAGATCGTCAGGTCGGACAGTTCCGGGCTGAAGGTCGCGGACAGGTTGTCGCCACCGGACTCCACCAGGATCAGGTCCAGGCCCGGGAAGCGGCGATTGAGCTGGTCCACGGCTTCGAGGTTGATCGAGGCATCTTCGCGAATCGCCGTGTGCGGGCAGCCGCCGGTCTCCACACCGATGATGCGCTCCGGTGCCAGCGCTTCGTTACGCACCAGAAAGTCGGCATCCTCGCGGGTATAGATGTCGTTGGTCACCACGGCCAGGTTGTAGCGCTCGCGCAGGGCCAGGCACAGGGCCAGGGTCAGGGCGGTCTTGCCGGAGCCGACCGGGCCGCCGATGCCGACGCGCAGAGGTTGTGTGTTCATGTGATTCTCCAAAGTAACAGGCCCTAGGAACGGAACAGACGGCTGTACTGGCGTTCATGGGCCATACACGCCAGGGACAGGCCGAAAGCGGCGCTGCCGTAATGGTCGGGGTCGATTTGAGTCGCGTTTTGCTGCGCTTGTTGAAGCAATGGCAACAGTTCGCTGGTCAGGCGTTGGGCAGCTTGTTGGCCGAGGGGCAGGGTTTTCATCAGCACCGCCAACTGGTTTTCCAGCCAGCTCCACAGCCACGCGGCAAGGGCGTCCTGCGGGTTGATGTGCCAGGCGCGTGCGGCCAGCGCCCAGCCCAGCGCCAGGTGGGGCTCGTTGCGCTGTTCGAGGAAGACGCGGGCAGGCGCGTCGAGTTCCGGCAAGCCGTTGAGTAGCTGTTGCAACGAGTAGCCCATCTGCCGGCTCTCCTGATGCAACTCGCGTGTTTCACGACTGGCGCGGTGTTCTTCGCAGCGTTGCAGCAACGCGTGCCAATTTTCTTCATGGGCAGCCGTGCAATGGGCGAGCAGCAGCGGCGCTTCGAAACGTGCCAGGTTGAGCAGCAACTGATCGCTAATCCAGCGCCGGGCGCTGCCGGCATCGTGAACACGACCGTTATCCACCGCCATTTCCAGCCCTTGGGAGTAGCTGTAGCCGCCAATCGGCAATTGCGGACTGGCCAGGCGCAGCAGCGCCCAGGCCGGGTTCATGGGCGGACGCCGAACTGGTGCAGTTTCGGCGCGTAGTTGAAGGCTTCATCGCCGTGGCGCGAATGATGATGACCACCGCCGTAGGCGCCATGCTCCGGCTGGAAGGGCGCCTCGATGGTTGACGCAACGGCGCCGAGTTGTTCGAGCATGGCCTTGAGCACGTAATCGTCGAGCAGGCGCAACCAGCCGTCGCCGACTTGCAGCGCGACGTGGCGATTGCCCAGGTGATAAGCCGCACGGGTCAGCTCGAAAGCGTTGGCGCAGGTGACGTGCAGCAACTGTTCTGGGCGGGCGCAGATGCGCACGATCCGGCCGTCTTCGGCCTGCAGGCATTCGCCGTCATGCAGCGGTGGCTGACCGCGCTCCAAAAACAACCCGACGTCTTCGCCCTCGGCACTGAAACAGCGCAAACGGCTTTTGCTGCGGGCTTCGAACGTCAGATGCAGTTCGGCGGCCCAAACGGGTTGAGGGTCGATTCTGCGATGAATCACCAGCATCGGAAGGCTTCCAGCAATGGACAATGCAGAGGCTAGAGCAAGGGGCTTGCCAATCGACGGGATATGTAGGAAATGCCTGTCGGAAGTGTAGGGGGTGGTACTTGTGAATGAGATTTTTGGGTGAATTTGGTGCGCTGTTTTTGTGTTGCGCACCAAGTTGAAGCGACATCGGTGCACTGTAGGAGCAAGCTTGCTCGCGAAAGCGCTTTGCCTGTCACATCAATGCTGAAAGTCATGCCCTCTTCGCGAGCAAGCTTGCTCCTACAAGGGATAGGTGGGCTTTGTGGGTTACTCGGTGCTGCCGAGCCCCTGCCAATGCTTGAGGCCGATAAAGATAAATCGCAGCTGTTGGGTGATTTTCGCTTGGGGCGTCAGGTGTTCCGGCAGGGCTTCGGCGGGCGGGTCAATGATGTCCGGCAGCGTGGCGAACACGCTTTTGACGATCAGGTCGGCCATGACGCTCAGCCCGGCGATGTCCAGGTGTTGCAGTTTGGGCATCAGCGACAAATCGGCCGCCAGGTCGGCACTGATGTTTTCGCGCAGGCGACCAATGGCCATGCGCACCGGCAGCGAGCCGCCGTATTGCTCGCGGGCGAGAAACAAAAACTGCGATCGGTTGGCGCTGACCACATCGAGAAAGATCCGCACCGAGGCATCGATGATGCCGCCCATCACGAATTCGTTGTGTCGCACCAGGCGAATGGTTTCGCGAAACGTCTGGCCGACTTCGCTGACCAGCACCAGGCCCAGTTCATCCATATCGGCGAAGTGACGGTAGAAACCGGTGGGCACGATGCCGGCGGTTTTTGCCACCTCACGCAGGCTCAGGCTGCCGAATCCTCGGCCGCCGTCCATCAGATGCCGGGCAGCATCCATCAGGGCATGACGGGTTTGTTGTTTCTGTTCGGCGCGGGGCAGCATCGCAAGGACGTTTTCTGGACGAGGACGCGGCGCACTCTAGCAAATCGGCTTTGCTGGCGTCGAACGACGTTGGGCGATCAAGCGGGGAAGTGTGACATTCATCAAGCGGACCGCTGAAAAGTCAAAAGCCCAATCCGGGAATTGGGCTTTTTTTCAGGGCTGCCATGGCGGTTAGCTCAGGGCGCTGTTGCGTTCGATCACACGATCACCACCGCCTTCGGCGAGGGTCTGGCCTTGTGGGGTGCGATCCGAACCGTCGGCAGCCAGGGTCTGGCCTTGTGGTGTGCGATCCGAACCATCAGCCGCCAGGGTCTGGCCTTGTGGGGTGCGATCCGAGCCATCAGCCGCCAGGGTCTGGCCTTGTGGGGTGCGCTCCGAGCCATCAGCCGCCAGGGTCTGGCCTTGTGGTGTGCGATCCGCACCATCAGCCGCCAAGGTCTGGCCTTGTGGGGTACGGTCCGAGCCATCTTGGGTGATCAGGCCTTTCTCTTTCAGGCGATCGTTACCGCCTTCGGCCAGGGTCTGGCCCTGTGGAGTGCGGTCGGAACCATCGGCGGCAACGGTTTGGCTGAATACCGAGTGGCTTTGTTTCACTTGTGGCGTGGCTTGTTCAGAGGCTGGCAGGGCAAAGGCGGTGCTGGCCAGCATCGAAAGGGTAAGGCTGAGTAGTAATTGGCGTTTCATGATTGGGTTGCTCCTGAGGAGTGCTTAAAAGTGGGTACGAGGGCAATGCTACTCTCGATAAGTCGATATAAAAGTTCATAAACGCAATGGTAATAATCAACAGAATTGATTGTTCGCGGCGGAGGCTCTAGAACGGGCGTTTCAGGCGGGCGGTTTTGCACCGATGTGGGTATTTTCGACTCACCCGTGATGCGTAAACGTGCGGGGGTGGTAACGCTGGATGACTGCCTGGTCTGCATTGGACTGGGAGAATTCAGTGAAATCGGTCTTTCGATTAAACCTGCGCGGGGTTTTTCAGTCGTAGACTTCATGGCGGGCCGCTTTCGGCTCACCATTTCAGCTGTGCGTCGCCGTCGGGGCGCCCGGTCGTATCAGGAGCCCTGTGCAATGACGCGCACTCATAAAATACTCGTCTGGTCCTTTTCCACCTTCCTCACTTTGTTGGCCGTGCTGGTGCTGATCATCGTGTTTTTCGACTGGAACCGGATCAAACCCACCCTCAATGCCAAGGTTTCCGAAGAGCTGCACCGTGCGTTCGCCATCAATGGCAACCTGTCGGTGGTCTGGCGGCCCGAGCCCGATGAAAGCGGCTGGCGCGCCTGGGTACCGTGGCCGCACGTTGTGGCCGAAGACTTGAGCCTGGGCAATCCCGATTGGTCCAAGCAACCGCAGATGGTCACCCTCCGGCGTGTCGAACTGCGCATCTCTCCGTTGGCACTGCTGGCGCAGCGGGTGGTCATCCCGCGAATCGATCTCACCGAACCCAATGCCTGGTTGCAGCGCCTGGCTGATGGACGCGCCAACTGGACCTTTAAATTTGACCCCAAGGACCCGAACGCGGAACCGTCGAGCTGGGTGGTGGATATCGGCGCGATCGGTTTCGACAAGGGCCACGTCACCCTTGATGACCAGAACCTGAAGACTCAACTCGATGTGCTGATCGATCCGTTGGGCAAGCCGATCCCGTTCAGCGATATCGTCGGCGACAAAGCGGCGAAGGCTGCGCAGGATCAGGGCCCGGCGCCCCAGGATTATGCGTTTGCGCTCAAGGTAAACGGCCAGTACCACGGCCAAAAACTCGCCGGCCAAGGCAAGATCGGCGGGCTGTTGGCGCTGCAGGACGCCGCACGACCGTTTCCATTGCAGGCACAAGTGAAGATCGCCGATTCCAGCGTTGAGCTGGCCGGCACCCTGACCGATCCGCTGAATCTCGGGGCTCTGGACCTGCGCCTGAAACTGGCCGGCACCAGTCTGGGCAATCTCTACCCGCTGACCGGTGTGACATTGCCGGACACGCCGCCCTATGCCACCGACGGCCATCTGGTCGCCAAGCTCCACGAGGCCGGTGGTGCGGTGTTCCGTTACGAAGCCTTCAACGGCAAGATCGGCGAGAGCGACATTCATGGCAATCTGACTTACGTCGCCAGCCAGCCAAGGCCCAAGCTCAGCGGCTCGCTGCTGTCCAATCAGTTGCTGTTCGCCGACCTTGCGCCGCTGATCGGTGCCGACTCCAATGCCAAGCAGCAGGCCCGGGGCGGCGATAGCAAGCAACCGGCAGATAAAGTGCTGCCGGTCGAGGCGTTCAAGACCGATCGCTGGCGTGACATGGACGCTAATGTCGAATTCACCGGCAAGCGCATCGTGCACAGCGAAAAATTGCCCTTCAATGACCTTTATACCCACTTGGTGCTGACCGATGGCGTACTCAGCCTCGAGCCGCTTCGCTTCGGCGTAGCCGGCGGCAAGCTGGATGCGCAGATTCGCCTGAACGGCCATACCGAACCACTGGAAGGCCAGGCAAAACTGACCGCCCGCGGCTTCAAGCTCAAGCAGCTGTTCCCGGGCTTTGAACCGATGAAAACCAGTTTCGGCGAACTCAATGGCGATGCGGATATCAGCGGGCGCGGCAATTCGGTGGCCAAGCTGCTGGGCAGCGCCAATGGCAATCTGAAAATGCTGATCAACGATGGCGCCATCAGTCGCGAGTTGATGGAACTGGCAGGCCTGAACGTCGGTAACTATGTGGTCGGTAAGATCTTTGGCGACAAGGAGGTGAAGATCAACTGCGCAGCTGCCGACTTCGGGATCAAGTCCGGTCTGGCGAGTACCCGTTTGTTTGTGTTCGATACCGAGAACGCCATTATCTATATCGATGGCACGGCGAACATGGCGACCGAACAACTGGACCTGACCGTCACCCCGGAATCCAAGGGTTGGCGCCTGATTTCATTGCGCTCGCCTCTGTATGTGCGTGGCAAGTTCATCAAGCCCGATGCCGGGGTCAAGGCGGTGCCGTTGATGCTGCGCGGGGCCGGGATGGTGGCGCTGGGCGTGATCGCCGCGCCGGCGGCAGGGTTGCTGGCGTTGGTGGCGCCGAGTGGGGACGAGCCGAACCAGTGCGCGCCGTTGTTACAGCAGATGAAAGAGGGCAAGGCGCCGAAGACGGTAAAAAACTGAAGGATGTGGGTAACGGTTCAAGCGCCCCGACGCAGGGGCGCTTGAAGTCTTGCGAGGCCTGAATTTTCAACTCAACCGGAGGCGGCAGTGATGTGCAACAGCTTTGTTTCAATGTTGCGCCCCAGTTTCTTGAGGACATCGGCTCGTACCTGATTGTAATGACGCCCATCCAGTAAGCTGCTCAGTTGCCAACTGTTGGTCCGGTCATTCCCGATGGCGTTCAATACCGGCTGGTCCAGAAGGTCGCTGTCCAGGCAATGGGTCGTTTCAAATGTCACTTGCAGGGTCACAACGGTTTTATCGTTGCGAATGATTGTGAGCATTGCACCTGTTGAAACGGCCGAGATGTTGCTGGATTCACTCACGGTAGCGCTTCGTTGAAGCTTATCGATAATGGCCGTGATCGCCGGTGAATCAGGCTGGAGTTTTGTCAGTTCAGCCCATGCATCGGCGAGCGCCTGTTGTTCATCCTTTGGCAAGTCACTCCCAGCGCATTGTCCAACGAGCGTCAGCAGATTGCGGTTGTCAAAGTCGAGGCGCTGGTTGCCTCGGCTATTGACCATCCAGCCAATTTTTTGAACGGTTTCTGTATAGATGGGCCAGTTCACCTCAGGGTTCGCACTTTTTTGTGAGGCCACCAGTTCTCCCAATAGGCTGGACGACAAAATATCTTTTTTAAATTCGTCAGCGTGCGATCCACAAAAGATCGTTATGTTTCCATTGACCAGCCAAGTGTCGAAAGTTGTTTTTTTCATGTGTTGTCCCACGCGAGAGTGTGCACAGGAGGAAGTTTAAAGCGGCACGTTAGTGCCGATTTAAACGTGTCAGTGACAGTTAGAAATCAGGCAGGTCGATAATGAATTTCTTGCCGCTGTCGCTGAACTTGTTGTACAGGTCACCACGCAGGCCGGAAAACACCTTGGTGTCCAGATAAGTCCGGACCGCGCCGGTTTTTATCGTGGTGGATTGCCGGGTCGACTTCCAGAACAGAATGCCACGGGTGCTCTCTCTCGCATCCAGGGAAATGCAATTGAGGACCATGTTCGGTTGCCTGCTGTTGTCCAGCCAAACGGGTGCAATATCGAACTTTGCCTGAGTGCCAAGCTTTTGATTGCGATCAAAGATCTGAATGGCCCCCGGATTTTTTTGTACAGCCTCGACGGCCTTTTTCGCAACATCGGCCAGAATCTGCGCGGCACTGCTGCCGATCAGCCCTGCGGTCACTTCCAGTGCAACCTGATCCATCGTCAGACCCGTTCTACGGATCGTGACTTCCTGGATATTGCGGTTTTGCGCGACCCAGCCCAGTTTGCTCAGACCGTCGACATAGTAGCGGTACCATTCGAAAAGTTGTGCATCTTCAGGGAAGAGTTTGGTGGCGGCGTTTTGCATGACCAGTTTGCACAAGTTGACGTCGTCAATAATGTCCTGCGAGACACCGGGCAGGAAGGCATCGATCGTGTCGGGCATGACGCTGGCTGTTGGTTTGTTGACGTCGTGATCAGGTAGGTTTGCAATGACGCCTTGTACGGGCACGGACAGGGTCGCCAAACGCTGTACCTGAGGGGCTAAAGAGGGGAGTGAGTCAATGAATTCAAGTCGTTGTTCAATGTGCATGGTTCTAGTCCTTTATGGTTAAAAACAGACTTCTTGTCTGTGGCGTTAATATAAATAAGCGGCGCGGTAAGTCCAGTGAGTGTTTGTAACTCGATGCTGTTGTTTTGGGTGTTTTAATAAAAGCCTCAAGGCAAACTAGTTGCCGTAAGGCTTTGTAAGTTATTACAGGTCTTTCAGGATGTCCGCCATATCATCCGCATGCTCTTCTTCCTGCGCCAGAATTTCTTCAAAGATGCGTCGGGTCGTCGGATCTTTTTCGCCGATGTACTGAATGATTTCTCGGTAGCTGTCGATGGCAATTCGCTCGGCGACCAGGTCTTCATAGACCATCTCCTTGAGCGTGTGGCCGGCCACGTATTGGGCATGGGCGTTTTTCGAGAGGGTGTCGGGGTTGAACTCTGGCTCGCCGCCCAGTTGCACAATGCGTTCGGCGAGCTTGTCGGCGTGTTCTGCTTCCTGTGTGGCGTGTTCGAGGAACTGGTCAGCGGCAACCTGGGCCTTGACGCCCTGGGCCATGAAGTAGTGGCGCTTGTAGCGCAATACGCAGACCAGTTCGGTGGCCAGCGATGCATTGAGCAAACGCAACACTTCTTGGCGGTCGGCGCCATAGGTTTCGGTCACGGCACCGTTTTCGACATTCTGGCGGGCGCGCTCGCGAAGGGTTTTTACATCAGACAAATGCATGTCGCTCATCTCGATCTCCTGGAGGCTAGTCCGGTTTGCGTCACCTTCTGTGGGAGTGATCGCTACCTGAGTTGTGAGTCATGAACGGCGCAAAAAGTTTAGGAAATCTGCCAGCCAGCCGTCCGCCCATTACGCCAAGGCATGCCCGGACAACAGGGCCTCTTCACGCAACCAGGCAAAAAACGCCCGCACCGGCGGATGCCGTTCGCGCCCCGGTACGCAGAGTGCGCTGTAGCCGGCGCCATCGACCTGAACGTCTGCGCGGTACGGCATCAACAAGCCACTGGCGACGCTTTGCGACACCAGGATGTTGCTCGCCAGCACCAGGCCTTGGCCGGCAATCGCCGCTTGCAGGGCGTAATGTTCTTCATCGTATTCACGCACGGCGGGCCGTCCGTTCAACCAGGTTTCACCGGAGCGCGCACACCAGGCCTTCCAACCGTGGGCATACAGCTTGGAGTTGTGCCAGCACACGCTGATCAGTGTCGGGGTGCGCACGGCGGCCAGGTTGACCTGTTCCGGCGAGCCGTAGACGCCGAAGGACTCATCGAACAGGCACTGGCCAAACAGGCTGGGGTAGTCATCGAGGCTGTAGCGCAGCACCAGGTCGACACTGGCGTCCTGATGCAGGTCGATGACTTCGCAATGAGTATCCAGGCGTACGTTGATGTTCGGGTGCCGGGCGTAGAAACGTCCCAACCTCGGCACCAGCCACAGGGCGGCGAAGGCGGCAGTGGTGGAGACTGTCAGGTTGGCGCCGCTGCGCTGCGGGCGCAGGGTATCGACACTTTGCGCCACCTCCAGAAAAGCGCCGTGCAGGCTGCGGAATAACCGTTCGCCGCATTCGGTCAGGCGCACCTGGCGTGGCAGGCGTTCGAACAGCGGCACGCCAAGCCAGGTTTCCAGGGAGCGGATCTGATGCGAAACCGCCGTCGGGGTCACCGACAGTTCTTCGGCGGCGGCCTTGAAACTCAGCAGGCGTGAGGCGGACTCGAAGGCGCGCAGGGCGGTCAACGGCAGCGAAGCAAACATGAAAACTCCATGGGTGAAATGTATTCATCCAGACTGATTTTTGCTCATTTGAGGAGAACGGGCGGCCAGCTTCAAGCTGCGAGCCACAAGCCGTTTGAGTTTAGTCCCGAGGAGATTCAGATGAGTAAAATTCTTGCCGTTCATGCCAGTCCCCGTGGTGATCGCTCGCACTCGCGGCGTTTGGCCGAAGTGTTCCTGTCGGCCTGGCAGGCCCGTTATCCGCATGCGCAATTGACCCGTCGCGAAGTCGGTCGGGCATTGATTCCCCCGGTCAACGAAGCGTTCGTGGCCGCTGCGTTTTACCCCGAACCCAACGCTCGGCCGCTGTCGATGCAGGCTGACCTGGCGCTGAGCGACGAACTGGTCGGCGAATTGCTGGGCCATGACGTGCTGCTGATTTCCACGCCGATGCACAACTTCAGTGTGCCCAGCGGCCTCAAGGCGTGGATCGATCAGATCGTGCGCGTCGGGGTGACCTTCGATCACACCCTGGACAATGGCGTGGCCCAATACCAACCGCGGGTGCAGGGCAAAAAAGCACTGATCATTACCAGCCGTGGCGGTTTCGGGTTTGGTCCGGGCGGCGAGCTGGAGGCCATGAATCATGCCGACACGCTGCTGCGCACGGTGCTCGGATTCATCGGCATCACCGACGTCACCGTGGTGGCTGCCGAAGGCGAAGAATCTGCCGAGCGCTCCTTTGCAATTTCCGCCGCTGAGGCCGAGCAGCGCTTGCTGGCGCTGGCCGGGGCGTTCTAGGTGGCCTGGCTGTTCCTGCTGGTGGCGGCCGGGTTCGAAGTCACCTTCGCCATGGGCATGAAGTACGCCGAGGGCTTCACCCGGTTTTGGCCCTCGCTGATCACGGTGGTGGCCGCCGTGGGCGGGATTTATTTCCTGACCCTGGCCCTGCGCGAGTTGCCGGTGAGCATCGCTTACCCGATCTGGACCGCCATCGGTTCGCTGGGCACGGTGTTTCTCGGTTTCGCGCTGCTGGGTGAAAGCCTGACCGCGATCAAGCTGGTTTCGGTCGGGTTGATCGTGGCGGGCGTGGTGGGGTTGAAGTAGGGCGCATGGCATAGACTTGTCGTCGAGTTGTCATCGTCGCGGGCGTAGCTTGGCGGATGTCTTGCATCCCGCCTTGCGTCGCTCACTGTTCACAAGGATGTTCGCCCATGTCGCAAGGTTCTGCTCCGCGCTATCCGCTGGTGCTGGTCCCGGGAATGCTCGGGTTCATCCGCCTGGTGCTTTACCCGTACTGGTACGGGATCGTCGAGGCGCTGCGCCGTGGTGGTGCGGTGGTGTTCGCGGTGCAGGTGTCGCCACTGAACTCGAGCGAGGTGCGCGGAGAGCAATTGCTGGCGCGTATCGACGAAATCCTGCGCGAAACCGGGGCCGACAAGGTCAACCTGATCGGTCACAGCCAGGGCTCGTTGACCGCCCGTTATGCCGCGGCCAAGCGCCCGGATCGGGTGGCTTCGGTGACTTCGGTGGCGGGACCGAATCACGGGTCCGAGCTTGCCGATTACTTGCACACGCATTATCCCCACGACAGCGCCCGTGGGCGTCTGCTGAGCTTCTTGCTGCGGATGGTCGGCGCATTGATGGGTTTTTTGGATACCGGCTATCGCGGGCCGAAGCTGCCGGTGGACATCCCTGCCTCCCATCACTCGCTTACCAGCGCTGGCGTGGCGCTGTTCAACCAGCGCTATCCACAGGGCTTGCCGCAAACCTGGGGCGGTCACGGACCGGAAGAGGTCAATGGCGTGCGTTATTACTCGTGGTCCGGCACCTTGCAGCCGGGCATCACCGATCGCGGGCGCAATCTGCTGGACGGCACCAATCGCAGTTGCCGGCTGTTCGCCAGGACCTTCGTCCGCGAAGCCGGGCATTGCGACGGCATGGTCGGGCGCTACAGTTCGCACCTGGGAACGGTGATTGGCGATGAATATCCGTTGGATCACTTCGATATCGTCAACCAGTCGCTGGGGCTGGTGGGCAAGGGGGTCGAGCCGGTCCGCTTGTTTGTCGAGCATGCGGCGCGGCTGGCGGCGGCCGGGCTCTAGACCGACCTGTGGCGAGGGAGTCAGGCGCGACCCAACACCGTGGTCCAACGCTCCGAAACAATCACCCCACCCAACGTCAGCAGCCCGCCCACCAGGTGGTACAGCGCCAATTGTTCATGCAACGCCACCGCCGCAATCAAGGCGGTAATCAACGGCAGCAAATTGAAGAACAGCGTGGTCCGGCTCGGCCCCAGGCGCACCACGGCCTGCATCCATGCCAGCGGCGCAATCATCGAGGCCAGCAAACAGGCGTACAAAACCAGCGGAATGTTGTGCAGGGTCAGGCCAACTTTCGGTGACCCAAGGAACAACGGAAACAGCACCACCACCGCTACCAGCACCTGCAAATACAGGAGCACCAGCGGCGGCAGTTTCAGCTGCCATTTTTTCAGCAGGGTGCTGTAGACCGCATAGGCCAGCGTGGCGATCAGCATCATCGCGTCGCCCAGGTTGACCCCGTGTTCCAGCAACACGCCGAGGCTGCCGGACGACACCACCACCAGCACACCGGCAAAGGACAACGCCGCACCGGCCAGGGCACCCAGGGTCAGGCGCTGGCCAAGGCTGATGATCGCCATGGCCAGCGACATCAGCGGCATCAGCGACAGGATGATGCCCATGTTGGTGGCCGAGGTCATGGCGGCTGCGAAGTACGCCAGGCTTTGATAGACCGCCATGCCGAGCACGCCGAGGACAAAGATCTTGCCCAGGTTCGGACGGATCAGCGGCCAATGCTTGATCACCGGTTTGAGCATGAATGGCGTAAACAGCAACCCGGCCAGCAGCCAGCGGTAGAAACCGATCTCGGCGGGGAAGATCGCCCCGGCCGACATTTTGGTGATAACGGTATTGCCGGCCCAGATAAAAATGGCCAGCAGGGGATAAGCGTATTGCATCGGGAAAAACCAGAACGTTAATGATGGGCAATTATCCGCTTGTCTGGATGAAAGCCTATACTTTTATCCAGACAACCGGCCCCTGATGACGGACATCATGAGCAGCAAACACATCGACCTGCTGGATGTCAGCGAACTGCCGTCGGCGGTGTACTTTCGCTACGCCGATTTCGACGCCCACGAATATGCCGCGCCCCACCGACATCCCTGGGGCACGCTGGAGTACGCCGCCCACGGCGTGCTGCACATGGACGTCGCGGGCAGCCGCTTCATGTCACCGCCGCAATACGCGGTGTGGGTGCCGCCGCAGATCGAGCACAGTTTCTACAGCCACCAACCGGTCAACTATCGTGCGGTGTGCCTGGCGCCCAGGGTCTGCACCGATATGGGCTACAGCACCGGCTCGGCGTTTATCGCGATGTTCCAGCGCCAGGCCGGGTGCACGCCGGAGCAGTATCGGCGCAGCCACCTGGAGAACAGGAAGGTGTAACAGGGGTTGTCTACACTCCTGTACAAGGCCGCGCCCCTCGGTGTGGCGACCAGGAGAAAACTCCATGAAGATGTTGCGTGCCCCTTTGTTGATGATCGGTTTACTGCTGTGCTCCCAGGGCTTCGCCGCCAACACGGCCCAGCAGGAAAAAATGACCACCTGCAACGCCGACGCTACGACCAAGAGCCTCAAGGGCGACGAGCGCAAAGCGTTCATGAGCACTTGCCTGAAGGCGACGCCAGCGGCAAACGATGCCGGTAAAGCCTTGACACCGCAGCAGGAAAAAATGAAAACCTGTAATGCCGACGCTGCCACCAAGGCCCTCAAGGGTGACGAGCGCAAGACGTTCATGAGTGATTGCCTGAAGAAGAAATAGACCCGCAAACCTGCGCCGAGCGTGCCGGCCCCTTCGCGGGCAAGCCCGCTCCTGCAAGGTATCTGTGCGGCGAGATCCCTGTAGGAGCGGGCTGGCCCGCGAAGGGGCCCGAAAGAACACTGAACGTCTTGCCTGGGTCCCTCGACCAAGGTCGACCCACACAATCCTAGTGCTCGCCTCGGATCGCTGGCAGACTGCCAATCCTTTTTACGCCGTTCGTTTTTGAGGCTGTATGCCAACGTTTTCTCAGCGTCAAGTTTTGCTGGTCATCAGCTGGGTCATTATTTTTGGCGGGCTGCTGCTGGTCCTGCCGCTGCGATTGCTGCCAAGCCTGCTCGCCGGGTTGCTGGTATTCGAACTGGTCAACATGCTCACCCCGCAACTGCAACGGCTGATCGAAGGCCGGCGCGCGCGCTGGCTGGCGGTGGCGCTGCTCGGGACGCTGATTGTCAGCGTGCTGTCGCTGATCTTTGCCGGCGCCATCAGCTTCCTGCTGCACGAGGCGGAAAACCCCGGTGCTTCCCTCGACAAATTCATGGGGGTAGTGGACCGCGCACGCGGGCAACTGCCGCCGTTCATCGACGGCTACCTGCCGGCCAGCGCCGCCGAGTTTCGCGTGGCGATTGGTGAATGGGTCAGCAAACACCTCAGTGAGTTGCAACTGGTGGGCAAGGACGCGGCGCACATGTTCGTGACTTTGCTGATCGGCATGGTGCTGGGTGCGATCATTGCCTTGCAGCGCGTGCCGGACCTGACCAAGCGCAAACCCCTGGCGGCGGCTCTGTTCGACCGCCTGCACCTGTTGGTCCAGGCGTTTCGCAACATCGTGTTCGCGCAGATCAAGATTTCCTTGCTCAACACCTTCTTCACCGCGATTTTCCTCGCGGTGATCCTGCCGATGTTCGGCATCAAGCTGCCGCTGACCAAGACCCTGATCGTGCTGACGTTCCTGCTCGGCCTGCTGCCGGTAATCGGCAACCTGATGTCGAACACCCTGATCACCATCGTCGGGTTGTCATTGTCGATCTGGGTGGCCCTGGCGGCGCTGGGTTACCTGATTTTTATCCACAAGCTCGAATACTTCCTCAACGCGCGCATCGTCGGCGGGCAGATCAGTGCCAAGTCGTGGGAGTTGTTGCTGGCGATGCTGGTGTTCGAGGCCGCGTTCGGCCTGCCGGGGGTGGTGGCGGGGCCGATTTACTACGCGTACCTGAAGAGTGAGTTGAAGCAGATCGGGATGGTTTGATCTCTAAGATTGATGTTGCTTGATCTGACGCTTTCGCTGGCAAGCCAGCGCCTACACGGGCGATGCAATCCTGTAGGAGCTGGCTTGCCAGCGAAGGGGGCACCACTGAAATCGGATCAGTCCATCGAACCGTAACGCTTGGCCGCCTCGATCGCCAAACCGCTACCGATACTGCCAAAGATGTTGCCTTCCACATGCCGCGCCTTCGGCAGCATTGCCGAAACGCTGTTGCGCAGCGCCGGAATCCCGCTCGAACCGCCGGTGAAGAATACCGTGTCGACCTGATCGACCCGCACATCGGCGCTGGTCAGCAGTTGCGTGACGCTGTCGCGCACTCGCTCCAGCAGGCTGTCGATGGCCGACTCGAACAACACCCTGCTCAAGTCCACGCTCAAACCCGCTTCGATGCGGTCCAGCGGCACATGGCGATTGTCGGCGTGGGTCAGCTGGATCTTGGTTTCTTCCACTTCCATCGCCAGCCAGTGCCCGGCGCGCTGTTCGATCAGCTTGAACAGGCGGTCGATGCCGCCAGTGTCCTCGATGTCGTAGCGCATGCTGCCCAGGGCCAGTTGCGACTTCTGCGAGTACACCGAGTTGATCGTGTGCCAGGTCGCCAGGTTCATGTGGTGACTGGTCGGCATGTACGCACCGCTCTTCATCCGGCTGCCGTAGCCGAACAACGGCATCAGGCCTTGCAGACTCAACTGTTTGTCGAAGTCGGTCCCGCCGATGTGCACGCCACCCGTGGCGAGGATGTCGTCCTGGCGGTTGTCCAGGCCACGACGCTCCGGCGACAGGCGTACCAGGGAGAAGTCGGAGGTACCGCCGCCGATGTCGACGATCAGCACCAGCTCTTCTTTTTCGATGGTCGACTCGTAGTCGAATGCCGCCGCAATCGGTTCGAACTGGAACGAGACTTCCTTGAAACCGATTTTGCGGGCCACATCGACCAGAGTGTCTTCGGCTTCCTTGTCGGCCATCGGGTCGTCATCGACAAAGAACACCGGGCGACCCAGTACCACTTCTTCGAACTCCCGACCGGCGGCGGCCTCGGCGCGGCTCTTGAGCTGGCCGATGAACAGCCCGAGCAGGTCCTTGAACGGCATCGCCGTACCCAGGACGCTGGTGTCGTGCTTGATCAGCTTGGAACCCAGCAGGCTCTTGAGCGAGCGCATCAGGCGACCTTCGTAGCCTTCCAGGTACTCGTGCAGCGCCAGCCGGCCGTACACCGGGCGGCGTTCTTCGATATTGAAGAAGACCACCGAAGGCAGGGTGATCTTGTCGTCCTCCAGCGCAATCAGCGTTTCCATGCCGGGACGCAGCCAGCCGACGGTGGAGTTGGACGTGCCAAAGTCGATGCCCACGGCACGGGCTGGAGAGGCGTTGTTCATGTCTTTCAGGTTCCGGTTAAAAAACGGCCGCGCAGTGTATGCCAGTGCGCGCCAGATTCGAAGGCCGGTTATCTGCTAATTCTTCGCCGGCCATGCCTTGAAAGATCGGCCATCCCCCCCAAACTACCCTGCATCAACCGGCCCGCCGCGGCGCTACTCGCAAGAAGCCCCGCCGGCTGCCGATAAACTTCTGGTGCGCCGCCCGGTCACAACTTTGAGATCGGTCAAACCAATGGCTGCAAACAAGCGCATGCTGTGGCCTGTGGCGCGATTTTGATAACGGATGGTGATTCCCGCGATGGATTTCAAAGACTATTACAAGATTCTCGGTGTGGAACCGACCGCAGACGACAAGGCGATCAAGGCCGCCTATCGCAAGCTGGCGCGTAAATACCACCCCGATGTCAGCAAGGAAAAGGACGCCGAGGCCAAGTTCAAGGACGCCTCGGAAGCCTATGAAGCGCTGAAAAACGCCGACAAGCGCGCCGAATACGACGACTTGCGCCGTTATGGCCAGCATGGCCAGCCGTTCCAGGGGCCGCCGGGCTGGCAGAGCCGTGGTGGTGGCGGTTTCGGTGGCGGCCAGGAATCGGGCGATTTCTCGGACTTCTTCAGTTCGATCTTCGGTAACCGTGGGCCAGGCTTCAGTGGTGGAGAACAGTCGCGTCGCAGTACCGGGCGTAGAGGGCAAGACGTGGAAATGGAGCTCGGGGTTTTTCTCGAAGAAACGCTGTCGACCGAATCGAAGAAGGTCACTTTCCAGGTGCCGCAGTACAACGCGGCCGGCCAGCATGTGAGCAACACCAGCAAAAGCCTCAACGTGAAAATCCCCGCTGGCGTAACCGACGGCGAGCGCATTCGCCTCAAGGGCCAGGGTGCCCCGGGCGTGGGTGGCGGTGCGAATGGCGATCTGTACCTGACGATCCGTTTTGCCCCGCACCCGAAATTCGACGTCGAAGGCGAAAACCTGATCATCACCTTGCCGCTGGCCCCGTGGGAGCTGGCGCTGGGTGCTGAAGTTGCCGTACCGACCCTGACCGGCAAGATCAACCTCAAGGTCCCGGCCGGCAGCCAGAACGGCCAGCGCATGCGCGCCAAGGGCCATGGCCTGATGAACAAGGCCGGTGAGCGCGGTTATCTGTTCGTGCAACTCAAAGCCGTGATGCCGAAGAAATCCGACGATGACATCAAGGCGCTGTGGCAGGAACTGGCAAAAAAAGCCGCGTTCGATCCGCGTGAGCATTTCTGATCCGATGGAACCAAGGAGTCACTGACTATGAGCAGTCCCCTGATCGTTCAACTGGACATGGCAGAATTCTGTGAGGCGACCGAGCTGTCGGACGTCTACGTGATCGAAATCGTCGAGCACGGCATCCTCGAACCTCAGGGTGCGCAACCCAAGGACTGGGTGTTCAACGACTACGAACTGGCCCTGGCCAAGCGCGCCGCGAAGCTGCGGCGCGACCTTGAACTGGAATGGGAAGGCGTCGCCCTGGCGCTGGACCTGCTCGAGGAAGTGCAGCAACTGCGGGCCGAGAACCGCATGCTCAAGCAGCGGTTGGGGCGGTTGTTGGTCGAATAGTTCTAAGAGTGGCACCCAACTTGTGCCGAGGGGGCTTGCCCCCGTTGGGCTGCGGAGCAGCCCCATAAGCGCGATTGGGCGACCGCTGCGCGGTCGAACGGGGGCAAGCCCCCTCGCCACAAAAAGCCGCTCTAGACGTTCCTCGGTAACACCACGCTGAACGTCGTCCCGTCGCGCTCATTGGAGCTGACCTCAATCGTCCCCCGATGGGCATCGACCACTTCCTTGACGATAAACAGCCCCAACCCGAGGCTGGTGGTGGGCTCGCCCAGTTCTTCGCTGGCGCTGCGCACTAACGGGTCGAAAATGTTCGGGATCGCATCGGCGGGGATCGGCATGCCGTCGTTGTGCACAGTCAACCTGACGCTGTCGGCTTCACCGCTGAGGGTCAAGGTAACTTCGCGTTTGCTGGAGCCATGTTGCAAGGCATTGCCGATCAGGTTTTGCAGCAACTGATCGAGCCGGCGTGGGTCCCATTGGCCGCGAGTATCGCCGTGCACATTCAGGGACGGGTCGCATTCCGGTTGACCGGCACAGGCCCGGGCAATCGCTTCGCGCGTGGCGTCGGCCAGGTCCATGGGCCCAGGTTCTACAGGCAGGTGCTTGCCCAGGCGGCTGCGCACCAGTTCGAGCAAGTCCCCGACCATCACCGCCAGGTGCCCGCTGCTGCGCTGGATGTTCATCGCGCACTTGAGCGCATCACCTTCCAGCGGGGCTTTTCGCAGCAGAATTTCGGTGGACATGCTGACCGCTTGCAAGGGCGCCCGCAGGTCATGGCCGAGGATCGCCAGAAAGATGTCCCGCGAGCGGTTGACCCGCTCGGCGTAAGTGGCAGTGGATTCGGCCAGGGCCTCGTCGATGGCTTCATTGAAACGGATCATGTCCTGGAAATAGGCCAGGTCGGGTGATTGCAGGCTATCGACCCACAGGCGAATGACGCAGGCGCGCAAATGACGGAATTCGCTGGTCATCTGCACCAGGTCAAAACCCACGGTATGGCGCAATTCACCGTGGCTGGCACCGGCCTCGTCCAGGCTCGGGGTTTTCTCCGGGCCTTCGCCGCGGGCCTTGGCCGCTTGTTCGGAGGGGGTCTGGGGCTTGCACATGTCGCGGGCTGCGGCCAACAGGATCGAACGGGCATGGTCGCGTAATGCGGGGCCGTCCATCGTGTCGGCAGCCGGGGTGATGGTTTTGGCGAAATGCTCCCACTCATCGACGATGCGATCAACGTTTTTGACGATGAATTCGGAAAGGCGCATGGCAATTACCTGGGCGTGAAACCGGGGGGCAGCGAATCGAATAGTAGCCTCTTTGCCGGAAAAAACACGACCGCTCATGCCGATGCACGACTCGAGGCCTTTGTGGCGGTACTTATCTATTTTCGACTCTTGCTTTATTGACCGATGGGGCCTTTGTCTGCGCGGGGTTGAACAGTTTTTTAGTCTTTTGTTTCGGGGGAGGGTGAATAAGCTGAGGGTTCTTTTCCTGTCATCAAGGTGTTTCAAAAGTGTCTGATTTGCATGGAAGCAATTCGCAGGCGATCCCCGTCATCGTGCCCGCGCAAAACAACGGCGTGCACTATCAACGTGTACTCAACGGGATACCAACTGCATTAAAAAATGCGTCACCGGCGAGGTTGCAAAACCTACCCGCGCTCAAGCCAAAAATGCCCGAATGGTATGGCTATGCACGAGAGATCGATCGTCAGTACCTCAAGACGCTGATTGACGAGCGCTGGCGCTTGCAAGGGGTTCTCGACAAGACGCTCGGTGACTTGCAGCACGACATCAACGCCTTTGCCGAACCGTTGCTCAAGACGGCGATGCAGACGACTTTCGGCGCGGCCTTGAACATCAATGACCTGCGCGTGCAACTCGAGGTGCCGAGCACGATCATCTTCGGCATCGATACCGGAGCCAGTCGTGTGCGGCATTCCACCTTGATGAACGCGGCGCTGCACAACTTCGAAACTTCCGAGACCGAAGAGGGCACCTTCCGTAACAGTTCCGGCGTCTACCGCCAGGAAGGTGGCGGTAGCCTGCGCCTTGAACCGTCCGTCACGCTATCGCAGTTTGCCTCGTTATGCCGGCGGCTGGACATCGGCGGCCAATACCAGCGGCATATAAAATCGGTGTTGCTGCCCACCGCCCCCGACGCGCAACGGACTCTAATGAGCAATTCGGTGGCCAGTGAGAAAGCCGCTTTTCATCTAGCCGCATTGGTCGCCCGGTTGAAGGGCGACATCAGCGACCATGCGTTCGGCGCGCTTGGACACGTGCGCGAGGGCCTGGCCAACATCACGCTGTACGATCAACCGCTACGCAGCCATCGTTTGTCGCTGATGGGGTTCAGGCTGACGGGCATCGTGTTGTTCAGTGCGGTAACGGAGCCCTTGCAGGTCAAGCGCGAAATCGACGGATTGACGCCGGCCCTGCTCAGGTTCTGGATCGATTGGTCACGTCGTATCCCCGTGCTGCCAGGTCAGGAATACGATCGGTTCAAGCTGTTGCAGGCCTTCTTCGCCAATGGCCCGCAGGGTCTGACGGACGAGGTTCTGCGCCGGGAAGACATTCACTTGCAAAGTCGCTTGTCCGGGCCGTTGATTGCCTATGTGCCGGACGACCCGGAGCATCCCCTGAAGGAATACCCCTCGCTGACGGCGTTCATGAAAACGCTGATTGGTCAGTTGAGAGGCACCGAGTACCAGGCTTTTTTCAGCCGGTTTGTCGCGCAGAAGGACAAAGGGACTTTTTTCACCCGGGTCAACGAACGCCTCACGACCTTTACCTGGCACCAGCGCGAACCACTCGACATGGGGCCGTGGTGGCGTGAAACGGCGGTCGAAAATCCCGATGCGCAGCCGATCACCAATCTGATCGAGGCTGACCTGTGGATAACCCTGTTTGCCGAGCGCCGCGACAAGGCCATCGCCGATGCCAGGCTCATCGCCGTGCCCACTGGCGATGAAGATGCGACGGCCCGCTTCAAGCGGCTGACGAGTTATCTGGACATCGGCTGGAATGTCTTCAATTTTGCCGCGATGCTGGTGCCCGGGCTGGGCGAAGCCATGCTCGGCATCATGGTCGCGCAAATGCTCGCCGAGGTGGCCGAGGGGGTTGAGGACTGGAGCGTCGGTGACAAAGAACAAGCTTCTGCTTACTTCACTGGCGTGCTGATCAACTTCGCGCAGTTGACGCTCATGGGCGCCGGGCATGTGTTGCCCGGTACCACGCTGGCGCCGCTCAAGGTTTCACCCTTCGTCGATGGGCTCAAACCTGTGGAGATCGGCGGCAGGGAGCGGTTGTGGAATCCGGATCTGCGGCCCTATGAGCAACCGCTCACCTTGCCGCGCGATGCAACGGCGGGTGAAGCGGGACTCTACCGGCACCGGAATCAAGACCTGCTGCGCCTCGATAACAAGTGTTACGGCGTTAAACAGGACCCGGACACCGGTGAACATCGCCTGCAGCATCCAACCCGCCCCGAAGCCTATCAACCGCTGCTGGAGCACAACGGTGCCGGCACTTGGAAAACCGAACTTGATCGGCCGCTCAAATGGGACCGACGCACATTACTCCGGCGCCTGGGTTCGTCTGTCGATGGATTCTCCGATGAAACCCTCGATCAGATTCTGACTGTGAGCGGTGTGCACGAAAATCTGCTGCGCAGGTTTCATGTCGAGCATGAAACCCCGTCCGCGCTGCTGGCCGATACCCTCGAGCGTTTCCGGGCCCATGCCGATGCCGAGGCCTGTGCGGCAAAGATTCTGGTCAATCAGGTGGGTGAAGAATGGGCCGCGTTTGTCCCGCGCTTCATGACGCAATTGCCCGGTTGGCCCAACGCCAAAGCCATCGAAGTCTTCGAGGGCGCGCAGCTGTCCGGCCTGTCGATCAAGAACGGCTATGCCGATGCGTTACCCGTGGATACCTTGCAGATCACCCGCCAGGAAGTGCTTGCCGGCGCGCTGCCCGAGCGTGTTGTGGGGTTTGTTGATGAACCTTCGCTTCGGCAACTGCTCGGGCAATGGTTTTCCGGTGACCGGCACAAACGCATCGAAGCGTTGCGCGATAAATTGGCGGGGCAGGCGCGTCAGCACAAAGGGCGTCTTTTTGATGAGCTTTACAGGCGTCGCACGCGTTCGGACGATCCATTGGTGAACCTGCTCAAGGGTGACGGGGAAGTGATCTCCACCCCGCAGGCGCGAACGCTGCTGCGTGATGCGCAACCCTCGGACATGCAGCACCTGAGCGAAAAAAAAAGTGTGCCTTTGAGGCTGTCTGAGCAGGCCCGGGAGGCCGCAGAGCAACTTCGGCTGACACGGGCTTACGAAGGGCTTTTTCTCGATGGCCTGCACAATCCTGACACCGCGCGCCTGGAGTTGCATTCGTTGGCGCATCTGTCGGGTTGGCCAGCAGATCTGCGCCTGGAGATTCGTGAATACTCTTTCGAGGGGACGTTGAGCGACAGTGTTGGGCCGGCAGACGCGCCGATCCGTAAGGTGCTGGTCTGGGGCGAGGATGGCCAATACGAAGCCCGGGACGCCCTTGATCAACACCTGCACGGCGCGGACAACTTGTATGCCGCGGTGTTGCATGCCTTGCCCGACGCGCAGCGAGTGGCGTTTGGCTTTGGTGTCAACGAGGCGTCACGGTTAGAGCGGGCGGTAAAAACGCGACCGTTGGAGCGCCACGTACTTGAATCGATTTTGCGTGATAACCCGAATTTCAAACCCACTTACGACCCGGCCGTCATGCGCCTGCGCGGGGGCATGCCGGGTTACGCGCAGCAAGTGCCGCAGGACATGAGCCTGAGACACCGCGCCCTGGCGCTGTACCCGGCCTCCACACCGCAAGAGGTCGAAAGCCTGTTGATAGCGCTCACTCACGACGATGGCTCAGTGGAGCCGCGTCTCACAGCGCTGGAGGCTGAATTCAATCAGTTGATCAAAAGTCTGGACCGTTGGAGAGATGCGCCTACAGTGTCCTGGCGCTTCTTGCCGTCAGGTGTGGAGGAGTGGCAATCACGCAATCTGCTCTGCAAGCGTTTCAGACAATGCTGGCAGCGCACCGGACCGGCGGGAGTCGAGATTGCAGGCGTGACACGACCTCAATTTTTGTCACTGGACAACATTCCCCAACTGCGTCGACTGCTGGAGACACTGCCAAAGCTGGACGCCAATTTTGACCATGTCACCAGCATGAGTCTGCGCGATAGCCAGTTGCGTCTGGAGCATCTGTCCCTGCTCGACTCGTTTCGTCAACTGCGCTATCTCAACCTGCAAGGAAACGCGCTGACCGCTGTTCCTGAAGCCATTGGCAGAATGGGTCATCTCACTGACCTGTTTCTCAGCGAAAATCGCATTGAACTGGATGTACTGGCTGTCAATCGCCTCAAAAATCTGACCCGTCTCAAGTCTTTGGGGTTGCGTGACAACCCCTTGAAGCGCCTTCCGGACATCAGTCGAATGCCGCACTTGCAGGCTATTTTGCTTAACGAAACGGGCTTGGACACCTGGCCAGTCGGGCTGTTTTCCCAGTCACGCCCGCGCCATATCTATCTGGATCTGAGCGGCAATCCGATCAGTCGTATTCCGCACGTCGCACCGGGTTCGTTCCGCGCCGAGTTGCTGGCGCGCACGGTAATCAGTCGGGAGCCGCGCTGGATCTCGCCGGCCAATCTCGAAAGGCTCAAGTTCTACATTGAATCGGTCGGCATGGACCCTGACCGTGCGTATCCGCCCCGCGGCACACTGGACAGCGCCGACTGGTGGATGGGCATGTCCGAGCGGCAATGGCAAAACAAGCAGGAACTTTGGAACAACGTCGAGGACGAGTTCGACTCGGTGCCGTTTTTCAACGAAATCCGCAAACTTTCCCAATCCGCCGATTTCGCGGCCGGCGGCACCTATCAGACGGAACTGACCGCCAAGGTCTGGCGCATGATCGAGGCCATGGCCCGTGACAGCGAACTGCGGATCAAACTGTTCGCTGAAGCCGCAACACCTACCGAATGCGTGGACGGTGGCACGCAGCTGTTCAACGCCATGGGCGTGCAGGTGTTGATTCACGAGGCGTACGCGTTGCAACGCGCGAGCTTGATCGAAGCGCGATTGCTCGAACTGGCGCTGGGCAAGTCGCGCCTGGATGAACTCGGCGCGATTGCCCGTCAGCGAGTGACCCTGCGTTTGGCGCAGGGCGAGCAGTTCCGACGGGTCGATGATCTTGGTCATGTCATTGGAACGATCGACGAAGTGGAAGTCCATCTGGCCTACATGACCGATCTCGCGCAACGCCTTGATCTGCCATGGCAAGCACGGGGCATGCAGTTCCGCAAGATCGCCGGGGTGAGCAAAGAGATGATTGATGCCGCGTTCGAGCGGATTGTGGCGCTGGAAGAAGGTGAGTTGCTGACCGACCGCATTCTCGACCAACCACTCTGGAGAACCTGGCTGGAGTCCGCGAGCCGAGAACCGTTGAATGGTTTGAAACGCCGGATTGATGCAACCACCGAGTTGCAGGATGCACTACAGCGCAGGGCCGAAGGGGCGGCTTTCACGGCTGAGGAAAAGACTGAAGTGGAATCAGAAATAACGGCGCTTTGTCTTGAGTTGGGCAGAAGTGAAAGCGACTTCGCCGAGGGTCAGATCATGTCGGACGAGGCATATGTTCAAGCCTTGGATGACATTGATCGGCAGATCACCCAGCAACTGAAAACCCTGACTCGCGAAGCGATGATTCGGGCAAATCTGGATCGGTTGCGAATCAACACTGCCCTTTAACCGGGCACTGTGTAGGAGCGAGCCGGCTCGCGATGGTCGTCTACGATGACACGTACAACCGGGAGCACGGGGTTACGTGAGTCCATCGCAAGCGAGCTCGCTCCTACAGTGATCGGCGCACGGGTTAGAACAGGAAGTAGCGCTGGGCCATTGGCAGGGTTTCTGCCGGTTCACACCAGAGCAAAACGCCATCGGCCTTGACCTGATAAGTCTGCGGGTCGACGTCGATACTCGGCAGGTAATCGTTGTGGATCAGGTCGGTTTTCTGCACCTCGCGACAGCCTTTGACCACGGCGATTTTCTTCTTCAAGCCCAGGGCTTCGGGCAAGCCTGCCTCCTGCGCCGCCTGGCTGATGAAGGTCATGCTGGTGGCATGCAACGAGCCGCCGAAGCTGGCGAACATCGGGCGGTAGTGCACCGGTTGTGGTGTCGGGATCGAAGCGTTGGCGTCGCCCATCAGGCTGGCGGCGATGGCGCCGCCCTTGAGGATCAGCGTCGGTTTCACACCGAAAAACGCCGGGCGCCAGAGCACCAGATCCGCCCACTTGCCCACTTCCACCGAGCCCACTTCATGGCTGATGCCGTGGGTGATCGCCGGGTTGATGGTGTACTTGGCGATGTAGCGCTTGGCGCGGAAGTTGTCGTTGCCTTCACCGTCCAGCGGCAGAGGGCCGCGTTGTTTTTTCATTTTGTCGGCGGTCTGCCAGGTGCGCGTGATGACTTCGCCGACGCGGCCCATGGCCTGGCTGTCGGAGCTGATCATCGAGAACGCGCCGAGGTCGTGCAGGATGTCTTCGGCGGCAATCGTCTCGCGGCGGATGCGGCTTTCGGCGAAGGCCACATCCTCGGCGATGCTCGGGTCCAGGTGATGGCAGACCATCAGCATGTCGAGGTGTTCATCGATGGTGTTGCGGGTGAACGGCCGGGTCGGGTTGGTTGAACTCGGCAGCACGTTGGCAAAGCCGCACGCCTTGATGATGTCGGGGGCGTGACCGCCACCGGCACCTTCGGTGTGGTAGGTGTGGATGGTGCGGCCCTTGAAGGCGGCGAGGGTGGTCTCGACGAAACCGGATTCATTGAGGGTGTCGGTATGAATCGCGACCTGCACGTCGTATTGATCGGCGACAGTCAGGCAGTTGTCGATACTCGCCGGGGTGGTGCCCCAATCTTCGTGAAGCTTGAGGCCGATGGCGCCGGCCATGACCTGTTCGATCAACGGCTCCGGCAGGCTGGCGTTGCCTTTGCCGGTCAGGCCGATGTTCATCGGGAACGCATCGGCAGCCTGGAGCATGCGTGCCAGGTGCCACGGCCCGGAGGTGCAGGTGGTCGCATTGGTGCCGGTGGCCGGCCCGGTGCCGCCACCGATCATGGTGGTCACGCCGCTCATCAAGGCTTCTTCGATCTGCTGCGGGCAGATGAAGTGGATGTGGGTGTCGATGCCGCCGGCGGTGAGGATCATGCCTTCGCCGGCGATGACTTCGGTGCTGGCGCCGATGGCGATGTTGACGTTGGGCTGGATGTCTGGATTGCCGGCCTTGCCGATGGCGGCGATGCGCCCGTCCTTGAGACCGACGTCGGCCTTGACGATGCCCCAGTGGTCGATGATCAGCGCGTTGGTGATCAGGGTGTCAACGACCTCGGCGGCCAGCAACTGGCTCTGGCCCTGGCCGTCGCGGATGACTTTGCCGCCACCGAATTTCACTTCTTCACCGTACGTGGTGAAGTCCTGTTCCACTTCGATCCACAGTTCGGTATCGGCCAGGCGCACCTTGTCGCCGACGGTGGGGCCGAACATGTCGGCGTAGGCCTGTCTTGAAATTTTCATGCGCTTGCCTTGGGATTCAATTGGATTTGAGACCGCTCGCGTTGCTCGCTTTCGCTGGCAAGCCAGCGCCTACAGGGATCGTATTCCAGCCCCGATACCCTTGCCGGCGAAGGGGCCGGAACTGACGCTGCATGGCTAGAGATTCCCCATGACCCGCCCGGCAAACCCGAACACGCGACGATGCCCGGCGAGGTCCACCAACTCCACCTCGCGGCTCTGCCCTGGCTCGAAGCGCACGGCGGTGCCGGCTGGAATGTTCAGGCGCATGCCGCGGCTGGCGGTACGGTCGAAGGTCAGCGCGTCGTTGGTTTCGAAAAAGTGGTAGTGCGAGCCGACCTGGATTGGCCGGTCACCGCTGTTGGCCACGTTCAGGCTGATCGTGCGCCGACCGGCGTTGAGTTCAATCTCGCCGGGCTGGATCTGGTATTCGCCGGGAATCATCAATGGGCTCCTTGGAGAATCTTGTAGTACAGGGCGGTCGGTTTGTAGCGGCCGCTCGGGTCGCAGGCATAGTCGGGAATCTCACCGGCGCGGGTATAACCCAGTGATTGGTAGAAGGCTTCGGCCGGCGAGCCGGCCTCGGTGTCGAGGTACAGCATGCCGCGCTTGTGCTGCAGCGCAGCCGCCTCCAGCGCCATCATCAATTGCTGGCCCAGGCCACGACGTCGCGCGTGTTCGCGTACCAGCAGCTTCTGCACTTCGGCACGGTTCAGGCCGTTGCGTTTCTGGCACAGACCCAACTGCACGCTGGCCTGCACCTGCTCGTCCTTGACCACCACCCACAGCAACACACTGCCCTTGTTCAGGTTGTCCTGGACCTCATCGAAATAGGCGTGGGCCTGCATTGCATCCAGATCAGCCATGAACCCGACACTGGCGCCGTAGCCGACGGCATCGAGCAGCAAGTCGATCAAGCCCTGACGATAATGCGCAAAACTTTCAACGTTGACGCGTCGCAGTTGGGCGGCGTTCATCGGGCTTACTCCTGGTCGATGCCTGGCGGTTGTGCGCCGGGATTGAGGGTCAGTTGCATGAAGGTCAGGTCCAGCCAGCGGCCGAACTTGGTGCCGACTTGCGGCATCTGCCCGGTGGTCACGAAACCGATGCGTTCGTGCAAGCGAATGGACGCGGCGTTACCGCTTTCGATGGCGGCGACCATCACATGCTTGCCGCAGCCTTTGGCGCGTTCGATCAACACGACCATCAGTTGCGGGCCGAGGCCGTTGCCGCGCTGGTCACTGCGTACGTACACCGAGTGTTCGACGGTGTGACGGAAACCGTCGAAGGGGCGCCAGTCGCCGAACGAAGCGTAGCCGAGCACCGTGTTGTCGGCATCGACGATCACCAGGATCGGGTACGCCTGGGCTTGCCGGGCGCTGAACCAGGCCTGGCGGTTGCCGAGGTCGACGGCCTGTTCGTTCCAGATGGCGGTGGTGTTGAGCACCGCGTCGTTGTAGATGTCACGGATGGCCGGCAGGTCGGCGTGCACGGCATCGCGGATGTGGTAAGTCATGACGCGGCCTCAGGCGATGGGTTGATGGACGGTGACCAGTTTGGTGCCGTCGGGGAACGTGGCCTCGACCTGGATTTCCGGGATCATTTCCGGGATGCCTTCCATCACCTGCTCGCGGCTCAGCAGGGTGGTGCCAAAGTGCATCAACTCGGCCACGGTCCGCCCATCGCGTGCGCCTTCGAGCAGGGCCGCGGAGATGTAGGCCATGGCCTCCGGATAATTGAGCTTCACGCCGCGGGCCAAACGCCGTTCGGCCACCAGGCCGGCGGTGAAAATGAGCAGTTTGTCTTTTTCGCGAGGGGTCAGGTCCATCGTTGAGCATCCATCATCGGCAGTTTTAAAGGTCTTGATCCCAGCAGGAGCTGGCTTGCCAGCGAAGCCTTTGGCGTCTTCGAGTACGCCTTCGCTGGCAAGCCAGCGCCTACAGGGGATCGGTGTCAGGTGTTCCATATTCTGGGTGGCATGGCTTCACGGCCAAGCAAGGCTGGGCGCAACAACTTCCACAGTTCGATCAGCCAGCCGCGTGCCAACAGCGCCTCACCAGCCAGGCAGCGGGCAACCAGCAGCCCCGGCAGCTGGCTCAGATCGCCGCGCACCGCGTGGGTCAGCGAGCGGCATTTTTCCAGCAGTTCACTATCGATTTCGCCCGTCACCAGCAATGTCGCAAACACCGGTTGCCCATCGAGTCCGATAGGCGAGTCGAGCAAACCGTCCGCCCCGACAATGCGCTGCCGTTCGTGCCAGAGCAACTGGCCGTCGCGACGAATGTTCAGCCGCGCCTGAAAGTGCCCGAGGTCGAAGCGCTCGCCACTGGCCGGACGCCCCAACGCCACCACGTCCCAGTAGAACAGCCGGGCGTCGCCTTCAAGGTCAATGGAGGTGCTGAGCTCTGCCTGCGCCGCACTGAAAATGATTGTCTCTTGCGGCAGCCATTCCAGTGTCGCGCCAGCCGCCACCTTCAGTTTCAGTTGCTGATAGGCGGGACCGGCCGCGCGGTACCACTTGGCCGCACCGGGGCTGGTGATTTGTGCCCAGGCATCGCGCTCGACGCTGGCCGAGATGTCCAGCCGATCACCGCCGGCAATCCCGCCCGGCGGGTGGACGATGATGTGTTGGCAGACCTCGGGTCCTTCGGCATACAGGTGTTTTTGCACCCGCAGCGGGCCAAGGTGTCGACGCTGGACCGGGCGCGTGCAGTCGCCGAATCGGGCGTAACCCAACTCCAGTTCGGCGTGCCAGCTGGGGGTGAACAAGGCGCCAGGGGCGGGAAGAGTCATAGTCAGTGCTTATCGTGAGGACATCACGAGGGTTGCAAAGGCTGTGCCGCAAGGTTTCGCGAGTGGGAGGCGCCCGTTTACCGATTTGGCGCACCAATAAAGAGCGTCGCAGGAAATATCGTGCAATAAATTGGTGCCCAGGGTGCCAGGGCTCAGATCGTAACCAGCCCGCGCACCCCTTCGGCCTCCATGTTTTCACCGCGACCCTGTTGCACGATTTCGCCCCGGGACATCACCAGGTATTGGTCGGCCAGTTCGGCGGCGAAATCGTAGAACTGCTCCACCAGCAGAATCGCCATGTCACCGCGGGCCGCGAGCGTCTTGATTACTGCACCGATTTCCTTGATCACCGAAGGCTGGATGCCTTCGGTAGGCTCGTCGAGGATCAGCAGGCGAGGGCGGCTGGCCAATGCGCGGCCGATGGCCAGCTGCTGTTGCTGGCCGCCGGACAGGTCGCCGCCACGACGTTGCTTCATCTGCAGCAACACCGGGAACAGCTCGTAGATAAACGACGGGACTTCCTTGGCTTCGCTGCCGGGCAAGCGCGACAACCCCATCAGCAGGTTTTCCTCGACGGTCAGGCGACCGAAGATCTCCCGGCCCTGGGGCACGTAGGCGATGCCGGCGTGCACACGCTGGTGGGGCTTGAAGGTGGTGATCGGTTTGCCTTCCCAGTTGACGGCGCCTTCCTTGGCCGGCAACAGGCCCATCAGGCACTTGAGCAGGGTGGTCTTGCCCACGCCATTACGCCCGAGCAGGCAGGTGACTTCGCCGACCTTCACGTCAAATGTCAGGCCGCGCAGGATGTGGCTTCCGCCGTAGTACTGGTGCAGTTTGTCGACTTGCAACATTCTCAAATTCTCCTCAAATCCCTGTAGGAGCTGGCTTGCCAGCGAAGCTTTTCGGCGTCTGCCAGGACGCCTTCGCTGGCAAGCCAGCGCCTACAGGTTTTGTGTTTGCAGGTCAGCGACCGAGGTACACCTCGATCACCCGCTCGTTGTCTTGCACCTGTTCCAGCGAACCCTCGGCCAGCACGCTGCCTTGATGCAACACCGTGACGTGGTCGGCAATCGAGCCGACGAAACCCATGTCGTGTTCCACCACCATCAGCGAATGCTTGCCGGCCAGGCTTTTGAACAGCTCGGCGGTGAACTCGGTTTCGGCGTCGGTCATGCCCGCCACCGGTTCGTCGAGCAACAGCAATTGCGGGTCTTGCATCAGCAGCATGCCGATCTCCAGGAACTGCTTCTGCCCGTGGGACAACAGGCCGGCCGGGCGATTGACCGATGTCGTCAAGCGAATGGTCTCCAGCACTTGGGCGATGCGGTCTTTCTGTTCGCCATTGAGGCGAGCCCGCAGGCTGGCCCACACTGACTTGTCGGTTTTCTGCGCCAGCTCCAGGTTCTCGAACACACTCAAGGCTTCGAACACTGTCGGCTTCTGGAACTTGCGGCCGATGCCGGCCTGGGCGATCTGCACTTCGCTCATCTGCGTCAGGTCCAGGGTTTCGCCGAACCAGGCCTTGCCGTGGCTGGGGCGGGTCTTGCCGGTGATCACGTCCATCAGCGTGGTCTTGCCTGCGCCGTTGGGGCCGATGATGCAGCGCAGTTCGCCGACGCCGATGTACAGGTTCAGGCTGTTCAAAGCCTTGAAACCGTCGAAGCTGACGCTGATGTCTTCCAGGGTCAGGATGGTGCCATGGCGCGTGTTGAGGCCTTTATCGGCGCGCTGGCCGAGGCCGATGGTGTCGCGGCTGGTGCCGGCGTCCTTGTTGGGTTCCACGGGGAAGAATGCCGGTTCGAGCATGAATTCAGCGGTTGCCGTGACTCTCATTGTTCACCTCTTTTTTTCAGCAGGCCGATCACGCCCTTGGGCAGGTACAACGTCACGACGATGAACAGCGCGCCGAGGAAGAACAGCCAATACTCGGGGAACGCTACGGTGAACCAGCTCTTCATGCCGTTGACCACGCCGGCCCCAAGCAGCGGACCGATCAAGGTGCCGCGCCCGCCGAGTGCGACCCACACGGCCGCTTCGATGGAGTTGGTCGGCGACATTTCACTCGGGTTGATGATGCCGACCTGCGGCACGTACAACGCCCCGGCCAGTCCGCACAACACCGCGCTCAACACCCACACGAACAACTTGAAACCACGCGGGTCGTAGCCGCAGAACATCAAGCGGTTCTCGGCATCGCGCAGCGCGGTCAGTACGCGGCCAAACTTGCTTTGCGCCAGGCGCCAGCCGATGAACAGGCTCGCCAACAGCAACAGCACCGTGGCGAAAAACAGCACGGCACGGGTGCCCGGTTCAGTGATGCCAAAGCCAAGGATGGTGCGGAAATTGGTGAAGCCGTTATTGCCGCCGAAGCCGGTCTCGTTGCGGAAAAACAGGAGCATGCCGGCAAAGGTCAGGGCCTGGGTCATGATCGAGAAATACACGCCCTTGATCCGCGAACGGAAGGCAAAGAAACCGAACACCAAGGCCAGCAACCCCGGCGCCAGCACCACCAGGCACAGAGTCCAGAGGAAGCTGCTGGTGCCGGTCCAGAACCACGGCAGTTCGGTCCACGACAGGAAGGTCATGAACGCCGGCAAGCCATCACCAGACGCCTGGCGCATCAGGTACATGCCCATCGCGTAACCGCCGAGGGCGAAGAACAGGCCGTGGCCGAGGGACAGCAGGCCGGCGTAACCCCAGACCAGGTCCAGCGCCAGGGCAACGATGGCGTAGCACAGGATCTTGCCCGCCAGCGTCAGGGTGTAGGCCGACACGTGCAGCGTGCTGTCCGCCGGTAACAGCGACAGCAACGGCAACGCCAGCAACAGAACGAGGATCACCACACCGACGGCAATCGTGACTTTCGGGCCGGCCTTTTGCGTGGCCGTGAGCATCAGGGGCTGGTTCATCAGTCGATCACCCGTCCTTTGAGCGCGAAGAGGCCTTGCGGACGTTTCTGGATGAACAGAATGATCAACGCGAGGATGAGGATCTTGCCGAGCACGGCGCCGATCTGTGGTTCGAGAATCTTGTTGGCTATCCCTAAGCCAAACGCGGCCAGCACGCTACCGGCCAACTGCCCGACGCCGCCGAGCACCACCACCAGGAACGAGTCGATGATGTAGCTCTGGCCGAGGTCCGGACCGACGTTGCCGATCTGGCTGAGGGCCACGCCACCGAGACCGGCGATGCCCGAGCCGAGGCCGAAGGCGAGCATGTCCACGCGTCCGGTGGGTACGCCGCAGCAGGCCGCCATGTCGCGGTTCTGCGTCACGGCGCGCACGTTCAGGCCCAGGCGCGTCTTGTTCAGCAGCAGCCAGGTCAGCACCACCACAAACAGCGCGAAGGCGATGATGACGATGCGGTTGTACGGCAGCACGAGATTGGGCAGCACCTGGATCCCGCCCGACAACCACGCCGGGTTGGCCACCTCGACGTTCTGCGCGCCGAACACCAGCCGCACCAACTGAATCAGCATCAGGCTGATGCCCCAAGTGGCGAGCAGGGTTTCCAGTGGGCGGCCGTAGAGGTGGCGAATCACCGTGCGCTCCAGCGCCATGCCGATGGCCGCGGTGACGAAAAACGCTACCGGCAGCGCGATCAGCGGATAGAACTCGATGGCCTGCGGGGCGAAGCGCTGGAACATCAGTTGCACCACGTAGGTCGAGTAGGCACCGAGCATCAGCATCTCGCCGTGGGCCATGTTGATCACGCCGAGCAGGCCGAAAGTGATCGCCAGGCCCAGCGCGGCCAGCAGCAGGATCGAGCCCAGCGACATGCCGCTGAACGCCTCGCCGAGAATCTCGCCGATCAGCAGTTTGCGTTTGACCTGGGCCAGGCTGGTTTCAGCAGCGGTGCGCACATTGGCATCGGCTTCGACGCCAGGATCGAGCAAGCCTTCGAGGCGGGTGCGGGCCAGTGGGTCGCCAGTCTCGCCGAGTAAACGGACCGCCGCTAGGCGTACGCTGGGGTCCGTGTCGACCAGTTGCAGATTGGCCAGGGCGAGACTCAGGGCGGCGTGGACACCTTCATCTTTTTCCCCCGCCAATTGTTGATCGAGGAATTTCAGTTGTGCGGGTTTTGCGCTTTTCTGCAATTGCTGCGCGGCGACCAGGCGGGTTTTGGCGTCGGCGGCGAGCAACTGATGGGTGGCCAGGGCGGTGTCGATCAGGCCCCGCAGACGATTGTTCAGGCGCAGGGTTTTGACTTGGCCGTCGAGGGTCAACTCGCCTTTTTGCAGGGCGTTGATCAACTCGATACGGGCCGGATCGGGCTGCGCGGCCCAGGCTTCCAGCAACCTGGCTTGCTGCACGGGATTGGCGGCAATGAAGTCTTCGCCATCGCCGGCGTGAACGGCCATCGGCAGCAACAATGCGATGGCGAGAATAAGGCGGGAAAGTACAGTGGGCATTTCAAATGTCCTGGCAATACGCGGACCCTGTAGGCGCTGGCTGGCCAGCGAAGCTTCTGGCGTCAGCCAGTACGCCTTCGCTGGCCAGCCAGCGCCTACAGGGAATTGTGTCGGGCCAAAGCTCCATGCTCAGGCCACGGCACCCCATGGCTCAGTTGCTCTTCATCGCGTAGTCCGGCTTCTTGTCGTTGCCGGGAATGAACGGGCTCCATGGCTGGGCGCGGATCGGGCCTTCGGTCTGCCATACGACGTTGAACTGGCCGTCACCCTGGATCTCGCCAATCATCACCGGCTTGTGCAGGTGGTGGTTGGTCTTGTCCATGGTCAGGGTGTAACCGGACGGCGCGGCAAAGGTCTGGCCGGCGAGGGCTTCGCGGACTTTGTCGACGTCGGTGGACTTGGCTTTTTCCACCGCTTGCGCCCACATGTGGATGCCGACGTAAGTGGCCTCCATCGGGTCGTTGGTCACCGCTTTGTCGGCGCCCGGCAGGTTGTGTTTCTTCGCGTAGGCCCTCCAGTCATCGACGAACTTCTTGTTCACCGGGTTCTCGACCGATTCGAAGTAGTTCCACGCCGCCAGGTTGCCCACCAGTGGCTTGGTGTCGATGCCGCGCAGTTCTTCTTCGCCGACCGAGAACGCCACGACCGGAACGTCGGTGGCCTTCAGGCCCTGGTTGGCCAGTTCCTTGTAGAACGGCACGTTGGAGTCGCCGTTGACGGTGGAGATAACGGCGGTCTTGCCGCCCGCGGAGAACTTCTTGATGTTGGCGACGATGGTTTGATAGTCGCTATGACCGAACGGGGTATAGACCTCTTCGATGTCTTTGTCGGCCACGCCTTTGGAGTGCAGGAACGAACGCAGGATCTTGTTGGTGGTGCGCGGGTAGACATAGTCGGTGCCGAGCAGGAAGTAGCGCTTGGCGCTGCCGCCTTCTTCGCTCATCAGGTATTCCACGGCGGGGATGGCCTGTTGGTTCGGCGCGGCGCCGGTGTAGAACACGTTCGGCGACATTTCTTCGCCTTCGTATTGCACCGGATAGAACAGCAGGCCGTTGAGTTCTTCGAACACCGGCAGCACCGATTTGCGCGACACCGACGTCCAGCAACCGAACACCACGGCGACCTTGTCCTGGGTCAGCAACTGGCGGCCCTTCTCGGCAAACAACGGCCAGTTCGACGCCGGGTCGACCACCACCGGTTCCAGCATCTTGCCGTTCACGCCGCCCTTGGCGTTGATCTCGTCGATGGTCATCAGCGCCATGTCTTTGAGCGACGTTTCGGAGATCGCCATGGTCCCGGACAACGAATGCAGAATACCGACCTTGATGGTCTCGGCGGCCTGGACGGTCCAGGTCATGCCCATTGCGGCAATGCTGGCCGAGAGTGTGAAAGCCTTGATCAAACTGCGACGCTTCATTGTGCGATCTCCATGAACTTATGAATTTTCTTGGTTGGCAGATGCGGACTACTGAAGGGTGTTTTGCAAAGGCTGTGCCCGGTCGGGTAAAGGTATGTAAGTGCCGTTCTAGAGGGGTTTTGTGATTTTGTGGCGCACCATGACGGATCGTGTTTGGCGCGTTGGTGCGAAGGGCTGCGCCACATTGGGGCGAGCGATGGCGATCAATTGTGGGACGCCCGGCAGCGATCACCTGTAGGCGCTGGCTTGCCAGCGAAAGCGTCGAGTCAGGCGTCATTCGAATTGGCTGGACGGCCGCCTTCGCTGGCAAGCCAGCGCCTACAGTTTGATCAGTGTCGTTTAGCGGCGGCGCATGAGGGCGATGAAGAACACACCACCAATGGCTGCGGTGGCAACGCCGATGGGCAAGTCTTCGGGGGCGATCAGGGTTCGGGCGGCGACGTCGACCCAGACCAGGAACAGGCTGCCAATCAGCACGCACACCGGCAGTAGTCTTCGGTGTTCTGCGCCGACCAGGCGCCGCGCAATGTGCGGCACCATCAGCCCGACAAACCCGATGGAGCCGCTGATCGACACCAGCACCCCGGTCATCAATGACGCAATCAAAAACACCCGCAGGCGCACGGTGCGCGCATTCAAACCCAGGGTCACCGCCGTCTGTTCGCCCGCCATCAGCGCATTCAGAGGTCGCGCCATCCCGAGCAACAACACCAGGCCGAGCAGCACGCTCAGCGCCGGTACGGCGAGCAACTCCCAGCGTGCCAGACCGAGGCCGCCGAGCATCCAGAACATCACCGCCGAACTGGCGCGGTGATCGCCCATGAACAGCAGCAAATTGGCAATCGCCATCATCACGAACGATACCGCCACACCGCACAACAACAAGCGGTCGCTGTCCAGGCGCCCGTGACGACTGGCGATCATCAGCACCACCAGCATGTTCAGCAATGCGCCGATGAATGCCGCGATGGGCAAGGTCAGCAAGCCAACGATTTCACCGACATGCAGCACCACGATCACCGCGCCCAGCGTCGCGCCGGACGTTACGCCGAGCAGGTGCGGGTCGGCCAACGGGTTGCGCGTCACCGCTTGCAGCACCGCGCCGATCAACGCCAGCCCGGCGCCCACCAGCGCACCGAGCAACATGCGCGGCACGCGGATCAGCCAGACGATGTGTTCCTGCCCGGCACTCCAGTGCGGCTCACCGACACCGAGCAACTTGTGCTGCAGGACGCGCCACACCACATCCAACGGCACCTGCGCCGGGCCGAAGCCCAGCGACACCACGCACGACACCAGCAACAGCGCACCGAGGGCGATCAGCAACAGGGTGTAGCGACGGTTGATCATTCGCCGTGAAAACCCTTGGCCAGGGTTGCGACCGCCAGCACATTGTCGATCCCCGGCGTGGCCTGCACATAAGGGATGACGATGAACCGCCGGTGTTTGATCGCGTCCACCGATTGCAGGGCTTTGTTATCGAGCAGGAACTGAATCTTCTGCTCGGCTGTGATTTCGCTGTAGTCGACGATCACGATCACCTGCGGGTTGCGCTCGACCACGGTTTCCCAGTTGACCCGCGTCCAGCTCGCGTCGACATCCTCCAGGATATTGCGCCCGCCAGCGGCGTCGATCAGTGCTTGCGGCATGCCCAGGCGGCCCGAAGTCATGGCCCGGTCCTCGCCGCTGTCGTACAGGAACACCCGTGGTTTATCTACGGACAGGTTTTTTTGAATACTCGCCACTTGCGCCTGCATTGCGGCGATCAAGGCATTGGCGCGGTCCTGCACGTCGAAGATCTTGCCGAGGTTGCGCAGGTCGTTGTAGGTGTCATCGAGGCTGGCCGGCGGGCGCTTCATCACGAAGGCGCAGGACTCGGTCAATTCATACACATTGATGCCCAGCGGTTGCAGGGTTTGCGGCGTGAGGTCGCCGCCGACGCGCATGCCATAGTCCCAACCGGCGAAGAGGAAATCGACATTGGCATCGAGCAGGGTTTCCACCGACGGGTACTTCGCCGCCAGTTCCGGCAAACCTTCGAGAATGACCTGCATCTGGGGCGTGACGGCCTTCCAGCCACTGATGCCGCTGTAGCCGACCATCCGCGGCTTGAGGCCGAGGGCGAGCATCATCTGGGTCATGTTGATGTCGTGGCTGAGTGCATGTCTTGGCGCCTGCTTGAAGGTCACGTCGCGGTTGCAGCTCTTGATGGTCAGCGGGTAATGGGTGGCTTCGGCCAGGGCCTGTGCACTGCCCGACAGCAGCGCGAGGCAGAGGCCGGCGCGCAGCAGAGAACGCAAATTCATGGTTGGGTTATCCAGGTGATTCGTGGGTAGCCGTGCAGCGGGTGTGCGTCGATCAGCGCTTCGACGCCGAACACTTCGCGCAGCAGCGCAGCTGTCAGAACGTCTTGTGGTGTGCCGCTGGCGACGATGCGACCGTGGTTGATTACATACAGCCGATCACAAAAAGCCGCTGCCAGATTGAGGTCGTGGATGCTCGCCAGGGTGCCGATGTCCAGGCCCTTGACCAACTGCAACAGCTCAAGCTGATAACGCGGATCGAGGTGGTTGGTCGGCTCGTCGAGGATCAGCAACTGCGGCTGCTGGGCCAATGCGCGGGCAAGGATGACCCGCTGTTTTTCACCGCCCGAGAGCGTGGCGAAGGCGTGGTCTTCGAAGCCCTCGAGGCCGACCGATGCCAGCGCCTGTTTGATCAGGTTCGCGTCTTCGAGGGTGTCGCCATCGAACAGGCCTTTATGTGGTGTACGGCCCATGGCGACCACCTCTTCGACGCTTAAGCCGAAGGCATCGGGGAATTCCTGCAACACCACGGCGATGCGTTGTGCGCACCAGCGTGAGGATTGCTGCCAGACATTGTGATGATCGAGCCTGACCTCGCCGTACTCGGGTTTGCTAAAGCGCCAGGCACAGCGCAACAGGCTGGTCTTGCCACTGCCGTTGGGGCCTATCAGCCCGACGAACTCACCGGCGGCCACGTGCAGCGAGGCATCGCGCAGTTGGAACTGATGATGGCAATGGCCGTGGCCCAGTGGGGACCAGGTGAGGCTAGTCAGGTTCAGCGAGGGCATGCAGTGGCTCTTGAGGTGATGCTGGTGGCCCCTTCGCTGGCAAGCCAGCTCCTACAGGGTTCATGCACATTCTGTAGGAGCTGGCTTGCCAGCGAAGGGGCCCGAAAGGCAACCCTGAATGGGTAGGGCGACGCGCGGGGATTTTACAGCCCATCGAGCCCCGCGCATCTCGCCGGTTTCAAGATGAAGATGAAGCGCTCTCAGTTTGCCGGGTAAAGCGCGACAACAGCAGGCGATCGAGCACCCACACCACCACCAGCGATGCGCCCACCAACGGGAAGGCCACCGCCAGGGCGAACATGATGACCATCGCGGTTTTCCATTTCGGCAGGTCGTGGCGCAGCGGCGGTACGCCGAGTTTTCCTTGGGGTCGACGCTTCCACCAGATCACCACGCCGCTGACGGCACTGAGCAGAATCATCAGGCAGATCAGCAACACGACAATCTGGTTGAACGTGCCGAACATCTTGCCTTCGTGCAGCATCACGCCGATTTCGGTGGCGCGGGCGACGGTGCCGTACTGCTCGAAACGGACATCGGCCAATACCTTGCCGGTGTATTGATCGATGTGCAGCGTGGCGTCGTTGCGCGGGTCGTCGGCGAACACGGCGATGGTGAACACGCCGGTTGCAGTGGTCGGCAAGGTAATGCTGTAGCCCGCTTCGACCTTGCGTTCGCGGGCGATGTTTTGTACCGATTGCAGGCTGATGGTCGGTGAGGCCGGGCCGGCCGACGCGGCGTCATGGGCCATGTGTTCGGCATGGTCGCCGGACATCGGCATCGGCGTGTTTTCCATGGCCCACGGCACGGTCTGGCGGGTGGCGCTGTTGAGGCTGCGCGCCTCGACGTCGGACTTCGGCACGTCATCCCACATGGCCGCCGGGAACACGTTCCACACTTCGGCGTATTGCTTGCCCCAGAAACCGGTCCAGGTCATGCCGCTGAGCAGCATCACCAGCAGCAAGGACGCGCCCCAGAACCCGGTGACGGCGTGCAGGTCACGCCACAACACGCGACCGCGGCTATTGAGGCGCGGCCACAGGATGCCCGCTGCCTGGCCCCGCGGCCACCAGAGGAACAGGCCGGAAACGACCAGGACGATGCCCCAGCCAGCGGCCAGTTCGATCAACCGATCACCCACGGTGCCGATCATCAACTCGCCGTGAATTGCCCGGGCAATGGCTTGCAGGTTCTTCTTGGCGTCTTGCTCGCCGAGGATGTCGCCGTGGTACGGGTCGACGAAAACGTTCAGCTCCTGGCCCTCGTTGAGCACGACGAATTGTGCGCTGCGTTCGGCGTTCAACGGGGGCAGGTACTGGGTGACCAGGCCTTGCGGGTAAGCCGTTTTCACCCGGGTCAGCAGGTCGTCGGCCGGCACGGTGTGATGACCGGCCGGGACGTTGAGCAGGCTGCCGTACATCAACGAGTCGAGTTGCGGTTTGAACAGGTAAATGGTGCCGGTCAGGGCCAGCATCACCATGAAGGGCGCCACGAACAATCCGGCGTAGAAATGCCAACGCCAGGCCAGGTTGTAGAAGTTGACTTTGGGCTGTTTCATCACGTGTGCTCCGCTTGGCTGGATCTTTTTAGTTGTCTGGTTTGCGGTTGCTGCGCAACCGATCGCGGGCAAGCCCGCTCCCACATCGGGAGCGGGCGCCCTCAAGGGTTAGAAACTCATGTCCACCTTGGTCCAGAGCGTTCGCCCCGGTTCCTTGATGGCTTGCGGGTCGTTGGCCGGGTAGCCGAATCCGGCGTTGCCCGCCAGGTTCAAGTGTTCGGCGTAAGCCTTGCCGAACAGGTTGTCGACGCCGCTGCTGACCTTCCAGTTGCTGTTGATCCGATAGGCACCGTTGAGGGAAAACACGCCGAACCCTGGCGTCTTGTCGAAGTCCTTGCCGACCACGTTGCCCTTGTTCTGGTCGATGCGGTTTTGCGCGGCGACCACTCTCCACAGTGCGCCGGCACTCCAGTTGTCTTGGCTGTAGGTCAGGCCGAAACGCGCATCCAGCGGCGGCATCTGCGGCAACGCAGTGCCATCGCTGCTGTTCTTGCCCCAGGCGTAGGCCAGGGTCGCGTCGGCTTTCCAGTTCTCGGTGAAGTGGTAGGCGCCGCCCAGTTCGCCGCCCATGATCCGTGCGTCGATGTTCTCGGCTTGCGAGGTCGTGCCCATCATGGTCGGGGTGTAATTGAACAGGATGTAATCGCGTACTTGCCCAACGTACGCCGAAGCCCAGGCTTCGACGGTTTCGGTCTTGTATTGCAGGCCGACATCGAACTGGGTGGTTTTTTCCGGCTTGATCGAATCGAAGGCATTCACCGAACCGGCGGGGCCTGAGTCGGGTGAAAACAGCTCCCAGTAATCCGGGAATCGCTGGGTATGACCGAGGCCCGCATACAGCGTGGCCGGGCTGTCGGCCAGGTCATGCTCGTAGCGGATGAAACCACTGGGGAGGGTGTCGGCGCGGGTGTCATCGGCAGTCGGGTTCGGTCGGGTCGTCATGCCCGAGCCGGTGGTTTGCCGGTAATCCTTGGCCGAGGCACGGTCCAGGCGCGCGCCGCTGATCAGGCGGTCGCGGTCGGCGGCGTACCAGGTCAGCTCGCTGAACACGCCGTAGTTATGGAAGTCGGCATCCTTGGTATACGGCAGGTCCTTGTAGGCGTCGACGCCCATGGCGCTGCGCTGGCGATGCTCATTGGTCTGCGCGTCGATGCCGCTGATCAACTGCACATCGGCCCAGCGCCAGGTGGCCTTGATGCGTGCGCCGAGGGTGCGACGGTCGACATTGGAGGCCATAGGGCCGGCCATCATCCCGGTGCCGGACGGCGTGCGCAGTGTGTAGTTGTCCATCACGTGGTCGGCATAGTTGTAGTAGACCTGCGCCTCGACCTTATCCAGAACCTCGCCGATGTTCGATTGCTCGAAACGCAAGCCCAGGCTTTCGCGCAGGAACTGTGCACCGTCCATGCCGCGCCCGGCGTAGCGCGCATCGCCATCGCCACGGCCGGCGGTCAGTTCCAGCAAGGTGTCGGTGTTCGATGTCCAGCCGACGGCCACGTCGCCGTTCCATTTTTCATAGCGCGACGCCACGGTGTCGTTGTTGCCGTCCTTGTAGTCGTCGGCGTGCGCGGTATTGCCGATGACCCGCACGTATCCCGATTGGCCGCCGGCCGCAGCGTCCACCAGTTTGTCGAAGCGGCCATTGGAGCCGCCGAGCACGCTGGCGTTGAACCGCGTACCGAGTTCGCCGAAGTGCTCCGGCTCGCGATCGAACAGGATGGTCCCGGCCGAAGAACCCGGCCCCCACAGCACGGTTTGCGGGCCTTTGATCACGGTGAGCTTGTCGTAGGTTTGCGGCGAAATGTACGACGTCGGCGCGTCCATCCGGCCCGGGCAGGCGCCGAGCATCATGCCGCCGTTGGTGAGGATGTTCAGGCGTGAACCGAACATGCCGCGCAACACCGGATCGCCGTTGGTGCCGCCGTTGCGCACCATGGCGAAGCCTGGGATGGTTTTCAGGTAGTCGGCGCCGTCGCTGGCCGGCACCGGCTGGCGCGGGTCCTTGGGGTTGGTGACAATGGTCAGGGGGGAACTGGGCGCCACGGCGGTAATCACCGTCGGGCTCAGTTCTTCACTGTGGCCGGCATGTTCATCGGCGAACGCGGAAGGCGCGAGCAAGGCACCGCACAGGATCGCGGTGGCGTGCCTGAAGCGAACACCGGATGCATTCAGGGCAGAGAAGGCTTGAGCAGCGCTCAAGCAAGGGACAGCGGTAAAACTGGACATGACAATTTCCATCGAACAGTCGTAAACGACACGGCCGACTGCCTGCGCAACTCCTGTAGGAGCGAGCTTGCTCGCGAAGGCGGCGTGCCAGACGACATCAATGTGGCTGACACTCCCTTTTCGCGAGCAAGCCCGCTCTCACAGGGTTGCGGTGGTTGTCTTGCGGACCGTGTGCAATCAGAAGTGGGTGTTTACGCGACGATGGGAGGGGCGCGGGTGCGGGCGCCGGGGAAGAAGGATCGCCGGGCATGGCCCAGGCGCGGAGAAGGCGGGGTAAAGGTGTTGACGGGCGGGATGACGAAGTTGGCGAAGGACATGCCACCGGTCAGCGCCGGGCAATTGAAGAGCAGGCTGCAATAGCCGCACTTCTCCCACAGCACATGGTGGCCCGGGGCTGGCGGGCAATGTTCGTCAGTGGCTTTTTCGCCGTGGTCGGCATGCACCATCGCCGACCTGTCCATGCTGTCCATCGGCACGTCCATGCTCATGCCCACAGGCATGGTCATCGACATGGCGCGAGAATCCATCGGCATCGACTGGGAAACCAGCGGGCCGATAAAGATCATCAACATGGCGAACAGGCTGATCCAGCTGCCGCGTGTCAGGCTCAATGCCTGAGGGCGCGATGCGGATGACCTGGCGCTAAGCGGGCGCATGGGCGTGTTCAGCGCAGGCGGTTACTGAGCGTGCTTGTGTGCTTGCATGGCGTCGGGCGCCTGCTTCTGCACCGCGACCTCGACTGTCACGTCACCGGCCTTCTCGAAGTGCAGCGTCATCGGGAAGCGCTTGCCGTCGACCAGCAGGCTGCGGTCCTTAAGGTTCAGCAACATCACGTGATAGGCCATCGGTGCGAAAGTGACCTCGCCACCGGCGGGCACTTCCACGCTCGGCACGTGCTGCATTTTCATCACGTCGCCTTGCATCACGTGCTCATGCAGTTGCGCTTCGCCGGCAATCGGTGTGTCGACGCTGAGCAGGCGGTCGGCGGCCTTGCCTTCATTGTCGATCACAAAGTACGCCGCCACGGTGGGCGCATTGGGTGGCAACTCCTGGGACCACGGATGGGCGATTTCCAGCGCGCCGACCTTGTATTCGTGGGCATTGGCAAAGCAGGCAGGCAGCAGCAACGCAGCCAGGACGATGAGTTTGTTCAACATGGCAGTTCTCCGGAACGATTTATACGCAGGTCAATTGCGAGAAAAAATCACACCAGAGGGGAAGCTCGGGGGTTGAGGCTCGGCCATTGCTGGCGCGGTGTCGGACTTTGCAGCGAGGTGACAGGCAGGCTTCGATTGGACTCCAAGTGCGCGAAATACAGCTGCGGCGTATGACTCGGCAACGCCACCAACGGCGCAGAACCCGAGCAACACCAGCAATGCTGCATGTTGGAATGATCGTCGTTTTGCGGGGTTTTTTGTTGCGGGTCCCCAATGGAAATCGCCACCATCCTGGTGCCGCTGGCGGTGCAGAAACTGCTCCACAACAGTTGTTCGGCGGGTGACTTCGCCGTTTGTGCCATCGCTCCGGACATCGGCATGGCGAGCAAATTGAACAGCACTGCGAAGCAGGCTATCCAGGCTATTGCGAGCCGTTGTCGGGACATGGGGCAAAATCCGTTTGGGTGGGCGATCAGGCGCGGGCTATTTAGCCTGATCAGGGCCGATAAGTAAAAAAGCGGCGTGCGGTTTGGTGTCGCAGCAAAAAGACAATCACTTAGTGCGCACGTACTGCGTGTAGTTTCTACTCCAAGCGTAGCTCCTATCGGGTGAAGATCGACAATGCGCCAAGTGTTTCGTCAAGCGTCAGGAACTCCCGATCAACCCCCGGCAACACCGGCCGCTTCAAGACAATCACCGGCACCCCACGTTCACGCGCCACTTCCAGCTTCGGCTCCGTCGCGGTGCTGCCGCTATTCTTGCTGATCAGCACGTCGATGTGGCGCCTTTCGAACAGCGCACGTTCATCGTCGATCAGGAAGGGCCCGCGTGCGCCAATCACTTCGCAGCGCTCATTGCCCGGGTACACGTCCAGTGCGCGTAGGGTCCAGAATTGCTCGGGCGGGATTTCGTCCAGATGTTGCAGGGGCTCGCGGCCGAGGGTGAACAGGGGACGCCGGAAGGGTTTCAGGGCTTCGATCAGTTCGATCCAGCCGCTGACTTCGCGCCAGTCATCACCGGCCTGGGCTTGCCACGCCGGACGCCGGAGTGCCCAGCAGGGAATGCCGCTCAGGCGCGCGGCGGTCGCGGCGTTCTGGCTGATTTGGGCAGCGTAGGGATGGGTGGCGTCGAGCAACAGATCGATGCCTTCATCGCCAATGAATTGTGCCAGGCCTTCGGCACCGCCGTAGCCACCGACACGAACCTGGCATTGCAGATCCGTTGGCACCCGGCCGACACCGGCCAGACTGTAGATGTGTTGCGGCCCCAGCGTGCGGGCAATGGCCATGGCCTCGGTCACGCCGCCGAGCAGCAGGATGCGCTTCATTGGGCTGTGTCTGCGTGATCGAGAGGTTTCGTCACGTCCAGCAAGGTTATCGGCAGGGCCTGGCGCCATGTATCGAAGCCGCCCAGCGGTTGGGCTTGCGCGATATGAATGCGGGTCAGCTCGCCACCGTGTTGCTGGTGCCAGGCCATCAAGGTCATTTCACTTTGCAAAGTGACGGCGTTGGCAATCAGCCGACCGCCGGGTTTTAGTTGCGCCCAGCAGGTGTCCAGCACGCCTTCGCGGGTAACGCCGCCGCCAATGAAAATCGCATCCGGCGGCTCCAGCCCGGCCAGAGCCAGTGGTGCACGGCCGCGCACCAGTTGCAGGCCGGGCACGCCGAGGACGTCACGGTTGTGCTCGATCAACGCCTGGCGGCCGTCATCCGCTTCGATGGCCAGTGCGCGGCAACTGGGGTGAGCACGCATCCACTCAATGCCGATCGAGCCGCTGCCGGCGCCGACGTCCCACAGCAATTCGCCGGGCAGCGGCGCCAGGCGGGCAAGGGTGATGGCGCGCACATCGCGCTTGGTCAATTGGCCGTCGTGCTTGAAGGCCGAGTCGGGTAGCCCGGCCAGTCGTGACAGGCGAGGGGCATCGGGTGATGCAACGCACTCGATGGCGACCAGGTTCAAGTCGGCAAACGGCGCATCATTCCAGTCGTGGGCAGTGCCGTCGACACGCCGCTCGGCTTCACCGCCCAAGTGTTCCAGCACGGTCAGGCGGCTAGGGCCGAAACCACGTTCACGCAACAGGGCCGCGATGGCGGCGGGGCTGCGACCGTCGTTGCTCAGCACCAGCAGGCGCACGCCGCTGGACAACTGCGCGTTGAGTGCGGCGACGGGCCGGGCCACCACTGACAGTGTGACGACATCCTGCAACGGCCAGCCCAGTCGTGCGGCAGCCAGTGAGCAGGAAGAGGGCGCGGGAAGCGTGAGCATTTCACTTGCCGCCAGTTGCCGGGCGAGGCTGGCGCCGACGCCGAAGAACATGGGATCGCCACTGGCCAGGACGCAGACGGGTTCGCCGCGCTGCGACAACAGCGACGCCAAGGAGAACGGGCTCGGCCACGGCTGGCGCTCGCCACGGATGCACGGCGGCAGCAGATCCAGGTGGCGTTGGCCGCCGAAGATTTTCGTGGCGCGCAACAGTGCATGCCGGGCGTTTTTGCCCAGGCCTTTGAATCCGTCTTCGCCGATGCCTACAACCGTCAGCCAGGGTGCCATGCCGTTCCTCGATCACGCGTTCACATTGGCCGGCATGATAGCGCGGGTTCCTCGGGCTGACTGCCTGCTCTTGTGCGGCGAAGAGGGCCGGACATCAAATGTCGCGGATGTTTTTTTAGCCGGCATTTATTAGTTGCTAGGGTGGTGTTCGCCCTGGGTTCGAATGACCTGGGGACCAATCAACCCATGCCAGGAAGGCAGGTAATCAAAGATGGATACGACATTCAACGACATGCAACCCAGTACCCCTTCGTCTGACGGGCTCGATGCCGCTGTACTCGACGACACGCTGCTGGCGTATTTCCCCGGCCTGACCCGAGAAGACAAACAGTACATCAAGAACAGTACGCGCTGGGCGGAACATCGCGCCGACCAGCGCCATGGCCGCGAACAGGACCCCGCGCAATGGTTCGAGTTTTATTCGGGGGTGCTGTGGTCGGTCGGCTGGAGCCTGGAGTACCAACCGGTGATCATCGTTGACAACTTTTACACCGGCAGCCTGCTGGACAGCTGGTCCAAGGCGTTGTCGACGCAAGTGAGCCGCGGCAAGTTGAGCCTGATCCGGCAAGCGTTCGGCCGACTTGAACAGGATCGTCCGGCACTGGAGTTGCTGACGTTCAGTGCCCGACAATCGGGCGATCTTCGTTTTCTGCCAGCCGAGTACAACCGTACCGGCGAGTTGGAGATCGTGCTGACAAACGTGCGATTGCTGAGTTCGAGTTGGGGGAGCCGACTGTGGTTCTGGGAGGTGGAGCAACCGCAAAAGCAATTGGACATCCGGGTACGGCGGTTCGCAATCAAGCCGCGGGAGATGAACAAACACCGTGAAATGCTGAACGCGGCAGTGAAGGATATGCGCTTGCGGGAAATTGCACTGACGACATAGGGACTGTCGCGTGGCGGGATTGCCGTTGAGGTTGATCAGGCATTCCGACCGGAGTCTTTTCATGCGGTGAAGCAAAGCAGGCATAATACGGCGCACTTTTGCCCTCACTTGCTTCGCCACCTGAACGGATCCGCCTTGAACCAACATCCACTGCCCGCTGCCTTACGCCCCTCGGCCTGTCCGGGGTTGCTGCGTATTGTCCCGGCGCTGGATGGCGGCATCTGCCGGATCAAGCTCAACGGCGGCTCGATCAGTAGCGCCCAGGCCGAGGCCGTGGCGGTTGCCGCCGAGCGTTACGCCAGCGGGGCCATCGAGGCGACCAATCGGGCCAACCTGCAGATCCGCGGCATTGGCCACGAACAAGCGGCGCTGGTTGACAGCCTGCTGGCCGCGGACTTGGGGCCGCAGCATCCGGCGGGCGACGATGTGCGCAACCTGATGCTCAGCCCGTCTGCCGGGATCGATCGCCATTCGCTGTTTGACACCCGGCCGCTGGCCAGCCGGATTCTCGCCACCCTGCAAAGCCACGCGCCGTTCCACGACCTCAGCGCAAAGTTCGCCGTGCAGCTTGATGGCGGTGAATCCCTGGCGATGCTCGAACATCCCCACGACCTGTGGCTCTCGGCGTTTGAACACGACGGCGAACAACGGTGGGCATTCGGTTTGGCAGGATGCCCGACCGACAGCCCCGTCGGTTCGGTTGCACTGGCGGACGGGCACGCCTTGGTAGTGGCGGTCCTTGAGTTGTTCCTTGAACTCGCGCGGCCAGAGCAGACGCGAATGCGGCATGTGCTGGCCGGATACCCGGTCGAGGACATTCAGCCGCGATTGGCAGAGCGCGTGCCCCTGCAAGCCGTTGTCGATTGGCAGCGAGTGTCGGGCTCGCCCGATTTACACATCGGTGCCCACCCCCAGCGCGAGCCCGGTGTTGTCTACGTCGGCGCCGTCCCACCGTTGGGACGACTCAATCCGGCGATGCTTCGGGGTGTGGCACAAGTGGCCCGCGAGTTCGGGGACGCCAGCCTGCGCTTCACGCCGTGGCAAAGCGTGCTGCTGCCGAATATTGGCGCGAACAACGCTGGCGAGGTCGTTCGGCGTTTGCAGCAGTTGGGCCTGCTGTGCGAAATCGATCAGCCATTGTCGCGGTTGATCGCCTGCACCGGCTCCAGCGGTTGCAGCAAAGGCCTGGCCGAGACCAAGGGCGATGCCCTGCAACTGGCTACATTGCTGCGTCGCCACAGACCGGCACTGAACATTCATCTGAGCGGTTGCTTGCGTTCCTGCGCCGCCGCGCACACCGCGCCCGTGACCTTGCTGGCTGTCGCGCCCGGTCACTACGATCTCTATTTTCGCGATGCAGCGCAGCCGGGTTTCGGTGCGCTGCACGCACGCAACCTTACTATTGAAGCGGTCGCGGCCCTGCTCGACGCCCGCTCACGGAGCCCCCTTGATGCTTGATTACATCCGCGACGGTCAGGAGATCTATCGCAACTCCTTCGCGATCATTCGCGCCGAAGCGAACCTCGACCGCATCCCGGCGGATCTCGAGAAACTCGCGGTGCGCGTGATTCACGCCTGCGGCATGGTCGAGGCCATCGACGGCTTGCAGTTTTCAGAGGGCGCGGGCAAGGCCGGGCGCGAGGCGCTGGCGGCCGGCGCGCCGATTCTGTGCGATGCGCGGATGGTCTCCGAAGGCGTGACCCGTGCACGCCTGCCGGCGAACAACCAGGTGATTTGCACGCTGCGCGACGAGAGCGTGCCAGAACTGGCCCGCGAGCTGGGCAACACCCGCTCGGCCGCTGCGCTGGAACTGTGGCGCCCGCACCTGGAAGGCAGCGTGGTGGTCATCGGCAATGCGCCGACCGCACTGTTTTACCTGCTGGAAATGCTCGACGCCGGCGCGCCGAAACCGGCGCTGATCCTCGGTTTCCCGGTGGGCTTCGTCGGCGCCGCCGAATCCAAGGCCGCGCTGGCGGCCGACAGCCGTGGCGTGCCGTTTGTCATCATGCAGGGTCGCCTGGGCGGTAGCGCCATGGCCGCCGCCGCCGTCAATGCCCTCGCCACGGAGATCGAATGATGCAGCAACCTGGACGTTTGATCGGCCTTGGCGTCGGCCCGGGTGACCCGGAACTGATTACGCTCAAGGCCCTGCGCTTGTTGCGCGAATCGCCGGTGGTGGCGTACTTCGTTGCCAAGGGCAAAAAGGGCAACGCTTTCGGCATCATCGAAGCGCATTTGCAAGAGGCGCAGAAACTGCTGCCGCTGGTGTACCCGGTGACCACCGAAGCCTTGCCGGCGCCGTTGTCCTACGAGCAAGTGATCAGCGACTTCTACGATGAAGCGGCCGAAGCGCTGGCCGAACATCTCGATGCCGGTCGTGACGTGGCGGTGATCTGCGAAGGCGACCCGTTCTTTTACGGCTCCTACATGTATCTGCATGACCGCCTCGCCGAACGCTATCAGGCACAAGTCGTGCCTGGCGTATGTTCGATGTTGGGCGGCGCCTCGGTGCTCGGCGCGCCGCTGGTGTATCGCAACCAGAGTCTGTCGGTGTTGTCCGGCGTGTTGCCGCACGACGAGCTCAAGCGCCGCCTGGCCGATGCCGACGCGGCGGTGATCATGAAACTGGGGCGCAACTTTCCCAAGGTCCGCCAGGTGCTGGAAGAACTCGGCCTGGCCGAGCGGGCGTTGTATGTCGAGCGCGCAACCATGGCCAATCAGAAGATCGTGCCGCTGGATCAGGTCGAGCCGATGTCTTCGCCGTACTTCTCGTTGATCATCGTTCCCGGTCAAAGGTGGCAAGGCTGATGACCCGTCCAGTTCCGGCGATTGTCATTCTTGGCAATGGCAGCCTCGCGACCGCACGCCGCATTCAACAGGTCTATCCCGGCGCCCTGATCCACGGCCTGGCCGAACGGGTTGAAGGGGCGGACCGGGTTTATCACGAATTCGGTGTGACCCTGCGCGAGCTGTATCAACAGGGCTCGCCGATCATTGCCCTGTGCGCGGCGGGGATCGTGATCCGCACGCTGGCGGCCTTGCTGTTGGAAAAAGGCGCCGAGCCGCCGGTGCTGGCGGTGGCCGAGGATGGCAGCGCCGTGGTGCCGTTGCTCGGTGGCCTGGGCGGGGTAAATGTGATGGCGCGCGAGATTGCGGCCGCGTTTGAAGTCGCCGCCGCGATCACCACCAGTGGCGAGTTGCGTTTCGGCACGTGCCTGCTCAACCCACCCAGCGGCTATGCCCTGGGCGATCTGGAGCAGGGCAAGCGGTTCGTCTGCGATTTGCTCGGCGGTGAAACCGTGCGTATCGAAGGTGCGGCGCCGTGGCTGGCGCAAGCGCAATTGCCCGAAGACGCACAGGCACGGTTGGCGGTGCATGTCAGCCATGCCGAACGCGAACCTGCAGCCCATGAATTGCTGATTTATCCGCGTAACGTAGTGGTCGCGGTAGACGCTGGCGTGGTCAACGTTGCTGCGACGGTCCGTGAGGCGTTGCATCGGGAACGGATCGCGGTGCAGTCGCTGGCCTGCCTGTTGGCGGCTGATACTGAAATGGCCAGTGCGATGTTGCGCGAAGCCGCACTTGAGCTGGGTGTACCGTTGCGTTTTGCCAGCGCCGAAGACGCGCTTGGCGAGCGCTTGAGCCTGGCGATCGGTCAGCCTGTCACCCTTCACGGCGGCAACTCGCTGGCCATTGCCGTTGCCGCTCAACCGTTGGACCCGTTGCGCATCGGCCGCCCTCGCGGACGGCTGGCCGTGATCGGTCTGGGACCCGGCGCTGCCGAACTGATGGTGCCAGCGGTGAAGGCGGAACTGGCCCGCGCCACCGACGTGCTTGGCTACGAAACCTACGTGCGCATGGCCGGGCCGTTTCGCACCGATCAGGTGCAGCATTGCACCGACAACCGCGAAGAGATGCAGCGCGCACGCCACGCCTTCGAGCTGGCGGCACAGGGGCGGTCGGTGGTGGTGGTGTCGTCGGGCGACCCGGGGGTGTTCGCCATGGCGGCGGCCGTGCTGGAAGCCCTGCATGAGTCCACCAACGCCGATTGGCACAACGTGGATCTGGAGATCCTGCCGGGGGTTTCGGCCTCGCTGGCGACGGCCGCGCAGGCCGGTGCGCCGCTGGGGCATGATTTCTGTGTGTTGTCGCTGTCCGATAACCTCAAGCCCTGGGCCATCATCGAGAAGCGACTGGACCTGGCCGCCCAAGCCGATCTCGCGTTGGCGTTCTACAACCCGATCTCGCGATCTCGTCCGTGGCAACTGGGCCAGGCGCTGGACATCGTCGCCCGGCACCGTGTACCAGCGACGCCGGTGGTGCTGGGTCGCGACATCGGGCGGCCGGGGCAGACGCTGCGGGTCACCACCCTCGGCCAACTGACCGCGGATCAGGTCGACATGCGCACCATGGTGTTGATCGGCTCGTCGCTGACCTGCGTTTTTCCGCGCTCCGAAGGCGGAGCCTGGGTCTATACGCCACGCTGGTATGGCCACAAGCCCTAGCCTTGTTTGAACGCGGTCTGTTCGGGCCGCGTTCAATACGTCGAAGTTGATTGTTATTTAAACTTCAGAATAGTTTGAGTTGTTGTTTCTGAAACTAATTGAATTCCTTGTTGTTTGATTAACGCCGGGCGGGGCGCTAGTTTGATCTGGCGCCGGACTGGCGTTTAATTAACTTGAAAGGAATCAATGAAGTGACTGAACTTACCCATCAAAAAATGACGGCTGTCGAGCGTGTTGCGTTAATTGAAGAAAGCAATGCGTTTATTGCCCAGCTTCCTCAGCCCCGCTCATTCACTGGCTTCTCCGCCGCAGAGTTGCCCATCGACAAGGACGAACTGAACGCGGCCATCATGGGCACCGGTATCGCCGGTTTTGATGAGAGCATGTCAAAGCGCAGTAAGCGTATTGTAAAGAATACTTATATGTACGCTGATCTGGTGGCCCTGCTTAAATTCCCGGCTGCCAATCAGAAAGAGCAGCGTTACAACGAGTTCATGCGGTTGATGAAACTGGCGGGCTGGTTTGCTTTTAGCCAGCCGTACAACCGTTATCAAGCGTCCTCGCACAAACTGACGATGGACAACATCGCCCTGGGAATCATCCATACCGCTATCGGCGCGGCCGTCAGCAAAGGCGCGGCGGCGCTAGGTGTGCTGTCCAAGGTGGCCGATGCGACCATGGATGCCCTGAAGAATGAGCCTGAAGCACTTAAGTTGTTTGAGCGAAATTCGAAGAAAGCCGAGGGCGGAAACTTCTGTATGGCAAGTGCACTTGAAGGTGCGGACGGCGATATCACCCTGGCTATTGGCGCTGTGCAGTATTTCGCCAAGGCACTGCCGACCAAAGTGCTGTTTGTGGAGTGGAGCACATCCAGTGTCGAGATCTACAACGGCTCGGCGACCATGCACATGGATGAAGAAGACTACGAGATGGTCGAGCCGCTGATTTTGAAAGCATTGGCAGAACAACGTCAAAAAGCGCTTTCTTATGAGTTCAAGGCAACTCAGGTTTCTTGAAGATCATTGTAGGGGCGAACTTGCTGGCGCGCGTTGTCAGTGATAACGCGGGTGTCTGGTTGTTCTTCGCGAGCAGGTTCGCTCCTACAGGGTTTGCGGTTTGCAATGCCTCTGGTTCCTTGGCGGGGAAAGATCGATGAATACGGGTTTGAACTACACCTCTTATGTGTGTGCCGGTGGTGTGATTCTGCTGGCGGACGAATTGTCCGGGGCGGACCGGCAAGATGGTCTGGACGCGTTGCTTTACGCTTACACGGTGGCCTCTCACAAGTGCCCGGACTTCAGGGCGTTCGGCGACTGGGCACAGGCCAACAAGTTGGCTATGAGGACGCTGGGCGGAGCACTGGTCAACGATAGCCATGGCAGTTTTCCTGCACCGCTGACCGGCAGTTTTACCTTGAGTGAATGGTTGCCGCAGGTCGTGGCAAAAGGTGTGTCTGCTTCAGCGTTAACGTCGCTGGCGGACAGCCTGGAACGAATATCACGCCAGACGTCGGCATCACCATCGACTGAGTTGCTGCGAAGGCATGCGGTGCAGCAGGAGCGGTGGGTACGATTGCAGGTGGCGGTGATGTCGACCGGCACCCGCATGACTGTCTTCACCATCGCCTTCGAGTATGGCGAACCGGTGGCGGGCAATCTGGCGGCGCAGCGTTTCCAGGCTGCAAAAGTCAACGCGAACGTAGCGGTCAGTGGCTATCAGGCGCTCGTCGAGCGGGAAGATTACGACCTGTCCCGCGCGACGATCATTTCATTGCTGGGGGAGCGGCGTCAGGAGCAGGTCGTTGCGCTGCACTGAACAGGGCCGTCGGCGTCAGGGCACCAGATAGCCCTTCACCCCGGTAAAGATGATCTGTGCCGCCAGCGCGCACACGAATAACCCCATCAACCGGCTGACGATCTGTAATCCCTGATCGCCGAGAATCCGCTCGATACGGCCAGACAAAAACAGCACCACGCCCACGGTAAAACTGGCCAGGGCAATGCTGACGATGGCCGTGAGTTTGTCGTCCCAGTGCGGCTGGCTCACGCCCATCACCAGCAAGGCACCGATAGTACCAGGGCCGACGGTCAGCGGGATGGTCAGCGGGACGATGGTGACATCCTGCTGCACGTTGTCGGTCTGTACCGCCGATTTGCCTTGGGCCATGCCCAGTGCCGAGATAAACAGCACACTGCCGGCGCCGATGCGGAAGGCGTCCACGGTGATGCCGAAGACGCTGAAAATCACTCGCCCGAACAAGTACAGCAGCACGCTGGAGACCAGTGTCGCCAGCGCCACTTTCCAGGCCAGCCGACGCTGTTCCTTGCGCGAGTAACCACGGGTCAGGCTGATGAAGCAAGACAATACGAAGAACGGGCTGTAGAGCACCAGCATCTTCAGGTAAACGCTGAACAGCACATGGAGCATGGGGCCGGGCTCACTGGCGAGGGAAGTCGAGGGGGAGTCTATCAGGGGTTGTGCAGTCTGTCGGCTCAGGACGTCTGGGTCGTCGCGCGATTCTGCTGGTCACGCTGTGCGACCCAGTGCTCGATCAGTTCGCGCAGTTGCGACAGTTCCACCGGCTTGGCCATGTGTCCGTCCATGCCGGCCTGGCGCGCACGCTCCTTGTGTTCGGCGAGGATATGCGCAGTCAATGCCACCACGGGGGTGCGAACCCGCTGGTTGGCGACTTCCCAGGCACGCAATTGCTGGGTTGCCGAGAAGCCGTCGAGAATCGGCATTTCGCAGTCCATCAGCACCAGGTCGTAATGCTGGGCTTTCATCGCCTGCAAGGCTTCCTCGCCGTTGCAGGCGGTGTCCGGTTGCAGGCTGAGCTTGCTTAGCATGCCGCGGATTACCTTGGTCGAAATGCTGTTGTCTTCGGCCACCAGGATGCGGAAATCGCTGGGGACCTTGACCGGTAAAGGCTGGCCGCTGGGTACAGGCTGGGTGACGAGCACGCCTTTGTTGCGCTGGGTCAGTTCGTCGGCCAGCGTAGTCTTGAGGGTGTAGCCGGCCACCGGTTTGGCGAGGATGCGCTTGATCCCCGAGTTGCGCGCGATGATCTTGCTGGGCGCGTTGCTGATGCCGGTGAGCATGATCAGCAGGATGTCGTGATTGAGGCTCGGGTCTTCCTTGATCTTGGCCGCCAATTGCATGCCGGTCATGCCGGGCATGTTCTGGTCCAGCAGGACCACATCGAAGTAATCGCGCAAATGCGCCTTGGTGCGCAGCAACGCCAGTGCTTCCTTGCCGGAAGGAGCGGCGCTGACGTTCAGGCCCCAGGCGGTACATTGCTGCACGAGCACCTTGCGACAGGTGTCGTTGTCGTCCACCACCAGCACCCGCGCACCTTGCAGCGGTCCATCGAGGTCGGAGGTCGGGTGTTCGAGGCGATCCGGGTCCAGGGGCAGGGTCAGCCACAGGGTGCTGCCCTGGTTGCTGCCGCTCTTGATGCCGAATTCCCCTTGCATCAGGCGAATCAGTTGACGGGCAATCACCAGCCCCAGGTTGCCGCCCAGATGCGTCGCCGAGAGGAAGTGCCGGCTGTGCAGTTCGGCGTGCATCAGCGCATCGCGTTCCTCGGCGTCCATCGGCTCGCCGCTGTCCTGCACGGCGATCCGCAGGCGCGGCTTGGCGCTGCGCTCGTCGAGCGCGACGACGATGAGGATTTCGCCCTCGTCGGTTTTTTTCAGGGCATTTTCCAGCAGGCTCAACAAGGTCTGGCGCAGGCGCGTCGGGTCGCCGCTGATCACGCGCGGCACCTGTGGCTGGATGAAGCTGATCAACTCGACGTTCTGCTGTTCGGCCTTGGCGCGGAAGATACTCAGGCAGTCTTCGATCAGCGCGTTGAGGTCGAACTGCACATCGTCGAGTTCGATCTGTCCGGACTCGAGTTTCGAGATGTCGAGGATCTCGTTGATCAGGGTCAGCAGTTCGTTGCCGGCACTGTGGATCGTCTGCACGTAATCGCGTTGCTTGACCGACAGCGGCGTGCCCAGCAGCAGTTCGGTCATGCCGAGGACGCCGTTCATCGGGGTACGGATCTCATGGCTGATCTTCGCCAGGAACTCGGCCTTGGCGTTGATCTCGGCATTACTGGCCGCCAGGTCGCGGCTGATGCTGAAACGGTCTTCGGTGATGCGGCGCTGGCGCTCGCTCAGCGCAATGCTCATCAGCAGGCCGCTGATGCAGATGAATACCAGCAGGGTGGTGATCAGGCCATGAGGTTCGATCAGGGTCAGGCCTAACAGGGCCGGCAGGATGATCAGTGTGCCAAGGTTGAATACCACCATGGCCGCGACGAAGAGGCGCGCCGGGCGATAGCCTTTTTGCCAGTGATAGGCGCTGACGAACAGCATGCTCAGGCCGGCCAGGGCCACCAGGCCGTAGGTGATGAAGTTCAGCGGCAAGGTGTTGACGAACAACAACAGCAGGCCGCAGGCGGTGATGAGCAACACTTCGGCGAACAGCACGCGGTGCAGCAGGTGCGGGCCGAGCGGGGCGAAGAAGCGATAGGCGAGCATCAGCCCGCAAGGCGCGGTCAGCAGCAGGGCCAGGTAGGCGCCGGGCGTTTGCAGCGCATGCCAGTCCGGCAACCAGGGGCCGGTGAGGTTCAGCAACAGCAGCAGGCTGAGCATCAGCATCCCTTCGCACGCCGCCAGCCAGAGTGCACTGCGCGAGCGGGTGTAGGCATAGCGGATGAGGTTGTGCAGGATCAGCATGGCGATGCAACCGAACAGCAGGCCGTAGATCAGCGTCTGGTTCTGGTTGGCGGCGGTCATGATCGCCGATTGCAGGGTGATGTACGGCCGTAACTCATGGTCGGAGGCCAGTCGCAGGTAAACGTCCAGTGGCTTGTCGCTTTGCGGCAACGCCAGCATGAAGTCGCTGCTGGGCAGAGGCCGCTCGGATTGGGGCTGTTCGTTACCGGTGCTGGACTGGTCGATCAGTTTGTCGCCGTCCAGTACGTACATGTTGAACTGACGCAGGTCGGGCGCGAACACCCGCAGCAGTTGTTCGTGCTTGCCGGGTGCGAGCCTGAATCGCAGCCACAGCGCACCCTCGGGCTCGGCCGCCGTGATTCGGTCGAGTTCGATGGGGCTGAATTGATTGGTGTAGCGAGCGGAGCGGATGTCGCTCAGTTGCAGGTCGCCCTGTTCGTCGAGCAATACCGCCCAGCCACTGCCTTGCGCGGCCTGGGCCGGGAGCATGCAGAGCAAGGTCAGCAAAGTGACGGTCAAGCTTATGGCAATCCTGAGCCAGCGCACGGCGAAATCCCTTCGTTAGGTTGGTGCAAGAATATAACGATGCGCGGCGCCGGAATAGCCAGGCAACAAACCGTATTGATTGCCTGGCGCGGTGTTGACCTTATTCCTGGGTTTCGCCACGTTCGCGAGCAATGGCGCGGTAGCCGATGTCCTTGCGATAGAAGCAGCCTTCCCAGTCAATCGTAGCCGCCAGTGTGTAAGCCTGCTGCTGCGCCGCATCGACACTGGCACCCATGGCGGTCGCGCACAGCACCCGACCACCGGCCGTCACCACTTGACCATCCTTGAGCGCGGTACCGGCGTGGAACACCTTGCCTTCCAGCGCCGCGGCTGCATCGAGCCCCTTGATGGCCGCGCCTTTGGCGTAGTCACCCGGATAGCCGCCAGCGGCCAGGACGATGCCGACGCTCGGGCGTGGGTCCCATTGCGCTTCCACTTTGTCCAGCGCCTGCGCCAGGGCAGCTTCGACCAGCAACACCAGGCTCGACTGCAAGCGCAGCATCACCGGTTGGGTCTCAGGGTCGCCGAAGCGGCAGTTGAACTCGATGACTTTCGGGTTGCCAGCCTTGTCGATCATCAGGCCTGCGTACAGGAAGCCAGTGTAGACGTTGCCTTCCTCAGCCATGCCGCGCACGGTCGGCCAGATCACCAGGTCCATGACGCGCTTGTGCACCTGGGCAGTGACCACGGGCGCCGGGGAGTAAGCACCCATGCCGCCGGTGTTCGGGCCGGTGTCGCCGTCGCCGACGCGTTTGTGATCCTGGCTGGTCGCCATCGGCAGCACGTTCTTGCCGTCGACCATGACGATGAAGCTGGCTTCCTCGCCATCGAGGAATTCTTCGATGACCACGCGCGAACCGGCATCGCCAAAGGCATTGCCGGCGAGCATGTCGCGCACGGCGTCTTCGGCTTCAGCCAGGGTCATGGCGACGATCACACCTTTACCGGCAGCCAGGCCGTCGGCCTTGATCACGATCGGCGCACCCTTTTCACGCAGGTAAGCCAGGGCCGGCTCGATTTCGGTGAAGTTCTGGTAGTCGGCAGTCGGGATCTTGTGGCGCGCCAGGAAATCCTTGGTGAAGGCTTTCGAACCTTCCAGCTGGGCAGCGCCAGCGGTCGGGCCGAAGCAATCCAGGCCACGGCTGCGGAACAGGTCGACGACGCCAGCGACCAGCGGCACTTCAGGGCCGACGATGGTCAGGGAAACGTTTTTCTCGGCAAAGTCTGCCAGTTGCTCAAGCGCCAGCACGTCGATGGCGACGTTCTCGCACTTGGCTTCAATCGCCGTACCGGCGTTGCCCGGCGCGACGAACACTTTCTGCACGCGTGGATCCTGGGCTACTTTCCAGGCCAGGGCGTGTTCACGGCCACCGCTGCCAATGATCAAAACATTCATTTCAAAAACCTCGGATGACGCAAATTCTGGGAGGCATCCGGCTGGATGCTCTTGTAGGAGCTGGCTTGCCAGCGAAGGGCGCGCCGCGGTGTGTCAGGCGGGGCGCCTTCGCCGGCAAGCCGGCTCCTACAGTTGATCGTGTGCTTAGTGACGGAAGTGGCGCATGCCGGTGAAGACCATCGCGATACCGGCTTCGTCGGCAGCAGCAATCACTTCAGCATCGCGCATCGAACCGCCTGGCTGGATCACCGCAGTGATACCGACCTTGGCGGCATTGTCCAGACCGTCGCGGAACGGGAAGAACGCATCCGATGCCATCACCGAACCGGCTACCTGCAAACCGGCGTGCTCAGCCTTGATGGCCGCAATGCGCGCGGAGTTCACGCGGCTCATCTGGCCGGCGCCGACACCGATGGTCTGGCGGTTCTTGGCGTAGACGATGGCGTTGGACTTCACGTACTTGGCGACTTTCCAGGCGAAGATCAGGTCGTTGATTTCCTGCTCGGTCGGTGCGCGCTTGGTCACCACTTTCAGGTCGTCGGCACTGATCATGCCGATGTCGCGGCTCTGCACCAGCAGGCCACCGTTGACGCGTTTGTAGTCCCAGGCAGCGGCGCGGTCAGCGGACCACTCGCCACAAGCCAGCAGGCGCACGTTGGCCTTGGCGGCGACAATGGCGCGGGCTTCTTCGCTGACGCTCGGGGCGATGATCACCTCGACGAACTGACGCTCGACGATGGCCTTGGCCGTCTCGGCGTCCAGTTCGCGGTTGAAGGCGATGATGCCGCCGAAAGCCGATTCGGTGTCGGTGGCGTAGGCCAGTTCGTAGGCCTGACGGATGCCGCCTTCGGCATCAGGGCTGACCGCCACGCCGCACGGGTTGGCGTGCTTGACGATGACGCAGGCCGGCTTGACGAAGCTCTTCACGCATTCCAGCGCGGCGTCGGTGTCGGCCACGTTGTTGTACGACAGTTCCTTGCCTTGCAGCTGGGTCGCGGTGGCGATGCCGACTTCGGCAGGTTTGGCCTCCACGTAGAACGCCGCGCTCTGGTGCGGGTTCTCGCCGTAGCGCATTTCCTGGGCCTTGATGAACTGGCTGTTGAAGGTGCGCGGGAATTCGCTGCGACCTTCTGTGCTGAGTGTGCTAGCTGCCTGGTTCACGGTGCCCATGTAGTTGGCGATCATGCCGTCGTAGGCGGCGGTGTGTTCGAACGCCTTGAGCATCAGGTCGAAGCGCTGGGCGTAGGTCAGGCCGCCGGTCTTGAGGTTTTCCAGGACGTGGGCGTAGTCGCTGGCGTTAACCACGATGGCCACGTCTTTGTGGTTCTTTGCAGCGGAGCGGACCATGGTCGGGCCACCGATGTCGATGTTCTCGATGGCGGTCGGCAGGTCGCAGGCTGGCTTGTTGATGGTCGCTTCGAACGGGTACAGGTTGACCGCAACCAGGTCGATCGGCTTGATGCCGTGCTCGTTCATGATGGCGTCGTCGATACCGCGACGACCGAGGATCCCGCCGTGGATTTTCGGGTGCAGGGTCTTGACCCGACCGTCCATCATTTCCGCAAAGCCGGTGTAGTCCGCGACTTCCACTGCGGCAACGCCGTTGTCCTGCAGCAGCTTGAACGTCCCGCCGGTGGAGAGGATCTCGACACCCAGGGCTTCAAGCTCCCTGGCGAATTCGAGGATCCCGGTCTTGTCGGAAACACTGATCAAGGCGCGGCGGATCGGCAGGCGGGTAGTCTGGTCGGTCATCTCAATTTCCATCAAAAGCAAAGGAAGTCAGCAAAAAAGGCGACCGGTTTTACGCGGGCGCCTTTCTGGTTTGATTGAATGCTTACAGCAAATCGTACTGCTTGAGTTTCTTGCGCAGCGTGCCTCGGTTGAGCCCGAGCAGCTCGCTGGCCTTGGTCTGGTTGCCCTTGACGTAGTTCATCACGCACTCGAGCAGGGGAGCCTCGACTTCGGAGAGCACCAGGTTGTACACATCCGTGACGGCAGCGCCCTCAAGGTGGGCGAAATAATTGTGCAGCGCCTTCTCGACACTCCCGCGAAGGGTCTGGCCTTCTTCGCTGGGCGTATTGAGGTGCTGTTTCAAATTCACGTTGTCGCTCACGGGTGTTGTTCCACTCACTAAAGTCTCGGTCATCGTCGTCATGCGGCCACCCACTCTCCGTCCCCTGTCAGGCTCTTGTAACGTTCGGCGAAAAACGCCTGAACGTTGGCGCATTGTGTTTCCGTACCATCCAAACGATTGAAGTGGGCGCGAAACTCCCTGGCGCCCGGCAGGGTTGCGAGATACCAGCCCACATGCTTTCGAGCAATGCGCACGCCCATGACATCGCCATAGAAGGCGTGCAGGGCAGCCAGATGCTCTAGCAGAATGCGTTCCACCTCGACCAGTTCCAGCGCCGGGAGCTTCTCGCCGGTACGCAGGAAATGGTCGATCTCGCGAAAAATCCATGGCCGCCCCTGGGCGGCCCGGCCAACCAGCAGGCCGTCGGCGCCGGTCGCGTCGAGCACGTACCGGGCCTTTTCCGGCGAATCGATATCGCCGTTGGCAAAGACCGGGATCGACACCGCCTGCTTGATCGCGGCAATGGTGTCGTACTCGGCAACACCTGTGTACAGGTCGGCACGGGTGCGGCCATGCACCGCCAGCGCCTTGATGCCTGCCTGTTCGGCGATCTTCGCCACCGTCAGGCCGTTCTTGTTGTCCCGGTCCCAACCGGTCCGGATCTTCAGGGTAACCGGCACATCGACCGCCGCCACGACAGCCTGCAGGATCTCGGTCACCAGGGCTTCATCTTTCAACAGTGCGGAGCCGGCGGCCTTGTTGCAGACCTTCTTCGCCGGACAACCCATGTTGATATCAATAATCTGTGCGCCCATTTCAACGTTGGCGCGGGCAGCGTCCGCCAGCATCTGTGCGTCGCCACCGGCAATCTGTACCGAGCGTGGCTCGGGATCACCTTCGTGGATCATGCGCAGGCGCGACTTGCGGGTGTTCCACAAGCTCATGTCGCTGGTGACCATTTCTGAGACTACTAGTCCCGCGCCCAAACGCTTGCACAGCTGACGAAAGGGCTGGTCAGTGACGCCCGCCATCGGGGCGAGAATCAGGCTGTTATCTAATGTGTATGGGCCGATGCGTACCGCCGACATAGGACTTCCCTGTTGTGGGGCCGGATCATGAGAGTTCGAAAAAGGGTTGGCATGATACCCGCTCTCGATGACTGGATAAAGGCTGAATTGAACAAAATCTGAACAGTTCTTCCGTTATTGCCAGTGGTTTGGTGTGCCCGGGGTCGTCAGAAAGCCGACGTCAATCGGCGAGCGATGAAGCGTTTCACTCCGGCGAGTGAAAGCTCAGGCTGTAGTTAACGGCCTTGGCGCCAGGGTCGAGAATGTCCAGGGCGATGTGGATCGGTGTTTGCGGGGGCATTTCCGCCATGCCTTCGAGGTCGCCGTTGAGGTATTCGCCGGGTTTGAAGCGGCGGCTGGCGATCAGGTGGCCGTTGAGGTCGGCGAAGCGCAGTTCCAGCAACGGGAACGGCTGGGAGAAGGGCGCGCGGTTATAGATGATCGCATCGACCACCAGGGCGCCATTGAAGTCGGGGTGGCTGCGCACCACCAGGTTGCTGCTCTTGATCTTGGCGATGTCGACCTTGGAAGGCACGGTGCAGCCGATTTGCGGGCAAACCTGCTGGAACCATGGACGGTACTGGTCCTGTCGCGCCAGTTCGTCGAAATGGTAGGCGATGTACTGCCCGGCCAGTGCGCCAGCGGCGATCAGCACTAACAGCAACCACAGCAAGCGGCGGCCCCAGGGCGAACGGCGTCGTTGCCAGTCCAGTTGCAGCGGGTCGTCGGTCAGGTCTTGCAGTACCTCGGCACGTACGCCCGGTTCGCTGCGTTCGCGGCGTTTGCGCAGGGGTTCGATCGAGGGCAGGTCGTCGTCGATTTCATTCTCGTCGGCAGCTGACAGCCGTTCGTGGTGCAACGGTGCATCGAGCGGGTCGTGCAGGCGCAATTGCGGAGGCTGCGGCTCGTCGTCGAGATCAACCGGTTCCAGTGACAGCGAAGGTTCAGTGCGTGATTCGTTGACAGGCCCGGGCGTAGGTTCCACTGCTTCGGGGCTGTCGAACGTCTCGTCGACGTGCAAGCGATCGGCGGCCGGTTCGCTGAACAGGCTGTCGGACCATGGCTCGTCGTCAGGCTCGGCGCTGTCGCGGCGGGCACTCAGGGGCTCCTCGCGATGGCGGCCGAACTCAGTGGTTGGCTGGATCTCGCGTTGTTCGAGCCGGGCGAGTTCTTCGTCGAGGTCGAGGCTGTCCAGGTCCAGCTCCGCGGCGCTCCATTGCTTTTGGCTGATGGCGCGCGGTGGCGCGGGCTCGACCGGCACCGCAGGTTCTGCAGCTTGCGCAGGCGAGAGGGGCGTCGCTATCGGTGCTTCCTTGCCAGCCTGCTCAAGCAGTTGCTTGGCGGCGTTGAACACCTGCAGGCAGGAGCCGCAGCGCACCACGCCACGTGCCACGCTCAACTGGGCATGGCTGACGCGGAAGCTGGTTTGGCAATGCGGGCACTGAGTGACGAAGCTGTCGGTCATGCGGCGTTCCGGATTATGCAGGCGATCATTCTAGCGCCGACGGCCAGTGATGCGCACCCAGCCATCGCGATTGGCGATCGGATCCAGGTCGAAGTCCTTGGTGTACGCGGCGGCGACTTCATCGCCCTGCTCGGCGAGGATGCCCGACAGTGCCAGACGACCACCCGACTTGACCAGGCCGGACAGTTGCGGCGCCAGGGACACCAGCGGGCCGGCAAGAATATTGGCGACCAGGATGTCAGCCTGAACCTGTGGCAAGTCTTCCGGCAGGTACAGCGGGAACAGGTGCTCGGCGATGTTGTTGCGCCCGGCATTGTCGCGGGACGCTTCCAGCGCCTGCACGTCGATGTCGGTACCCACGGCTTCCTTTGCACCGAGCAACAGCGCGGCAATCGCCAGGATCCCCGAGCCGCAACCGAAGTCGAGCACGTTGCAGTCTTTCAGGTCCTGACCGTCGAGCCATTCCAGGCACAGCGCCGTGGTCGGGTGGGTGCCGGTGCCGAAGGCTAGGCCCGGGTCCAGCAGCAAATTCACCGCATCAGGTTCCGGCGCGGCGTGCCAGCTTGGCACGATCCACAGGCGCTGGCCGAATTGCATCGGCTGGAAACCGTCCATCCAGCTGCGTTCCCAGTCCTGGTCTTCGATCACTTCGCTGTGGTGCTCAGGCAGCGGGCTGCCGGTCAGCAGTTCGAGGTGCGCAAGTACCGGGCCGGGCTCGGTGCCACCTTCGAACAGGGCCAGCAGGTGGGTGTGCGACCACAGTGGCGTGGTGTTGAGTTCCGGCTCGAAGATCGGCTGGTCTTCGGCGTCCATGAAAGTCACCGACACGGCGCCCACTTCAAGGAAAGCGTCTTCATAGGTTTCGGCTTGTTCTGGGCTGATGGCGAGACGTACTTGCAGCCAAGGCATGGCGGGCACCTTTGAAAAATATTGATTGCAGCCTAGCGGGCTGCGAGAAGCGCGCAAGTTTACGCGAGCGCGCAGCGTTTGTGGGAGTGGGCGTAGTTTGCATTCGCCGGGCTGGTCTGGGACCGAAGTGTACCCTGTAGGAGCAAGCTTGCTCGCGATGGCGGCGTGTCAGCCGACTTTGATGCTGAATGCTTAGACGTCTTCGCTGGCAAGCCAGCTCCTACAATGAGTAGTGAGAAATCTTCAGAAACAACAAAGCCGCCCGAAGGCGGCTTTGTTGATGGGGTCGAAGCTTAGTGCTTCTCGCCAGCCAGCTTGTGCTCGAGGTAGTGAATGTTCACGCCCCCTTTGCAGAAGCCTTCATCGCGAGTCAGGTCGCGGTGCAGCGGGATGTTGGTCTTTATCCCGTCAACCACGATCTCGTCCAGCGCATTGCGCATGCGCGCCATGGCTTCTTCACGGGTGGCGCCGTAGGTGATCAGCTTGCCGATCAACGAATCGTAGTTCGGCGGAACCGCATAACCACTGTACAGGTGCGAATCGACGCGAACGCCGTTGCCGCCTGGGGCGTGGAAGTGCTTGACCGTGCCCGGGCTCGGCATGAAGGTTTTCGGGTCTTCAGCGTTGATCCGGCATTCCAGCGCGTGACCGCGGATGACCACGTCATCCTGGGTGAACGACAGCTTGTTGCCGGCGGCGATGCTGAGCATCTCCTTGACGATGTCGATACCGGTGACCATTTCCGAAACCGGGTGCTCTACCTGGACACGAGTGTTCATCTCGATGAAGTAGAAACGACCGTTCTCGTACAGGAACTCGAAAGTACCCGCGCCACGGTAGCCGATGTCGATGCACGCCTTGACGCAGCGGGCGAAGACTTCCTGGCGAGCCTTCTCGTCGATGCCCGGTGCCGGCGCTTCTTCGAGAACTTTCTGGTGACGACGTTGCAGCGAGCAGTCGCGGTCACCCAGGTGGATGGCGTTGCCCTGGCCGTCGGAAAGCACCTGGACTTCCACGTGACGTGGGTTGGTCAGGAATTTTTCCAGGTAGACCATCGGGTTGCCGAACGCCGCGCCTGCTTCGGTGCGGGTCAGCTTGGCGAAGGAGATCAGGTCTTCCTCTTTATGCACCACGCGCATGCCGCGACCACCGCCGCCGCCAGCGGCCTTGATGATCACCGGGTAACCGACTTCGCGACCAATGCGCAGAGCGGTTTCTTCGTCTTCCGGCAGCGGGCCGTCAGAGCCCGGAACGGTTGGCACGCCGGCTTCGATCATCGCGTGCTTGGCCGATACCTTGTCGCCCATCAGGCGAATGGTGTCGGCTTTCGGACCGATGAACGCGAAACCGGAGTTCTCGACCTGCTCGGCGAAGTCGGCGTTTTCCGCGAGGAAACCGTAGCCTGGGTGAATGGCAGTGGCGCCAGTCACTTCAGCAGCAGCGATGATGGCCGGGATGTGCAGGTAAGACTGAGCGGCAGAAGCTGGACCGATGCAGACCGATTCGTCTGCCAGGCCCAGGTGCATCAGCTCTTTGTCGGCCTTGGAGTAAACGGCGACGGTCTTGATGCCCATCTCTTTGCAGGCACGCAGAATCCGCAGGGCGATCTCACCGCGGTTAGCGATCAGAACTTTTTCCAACTTCGCAGTCATCAAAGGCTCTCCGCGGTTCAAACGATGGTGAACAGCGGTTGGTCGTACTCAACCGGCTGGCCGTCTTCAACGAGGATGGATTCGATCACACCGCTGGTTTCAGCTTCGATGTGGTTCATCATCTTCATGGCTTCAACGATGCACAGGGTGTCGCCTTTCTTCACGGTCTGGCCGACTTCTACGAAGGACGGCGAGCTTGGCGAAGACTTGCGGTAGAACGTACCGACCATCGGCGAACGGGCAACGGTGCCGTTCAGCGCTGGTGCGGCGGCAGCAGCAGGTGCAGCAGCGGCAGCCGGAGCGGCGGCAGCGGCAGGCGCGGCAACCGGTGCAGGCATTGGCGCCGGTGCGTAGTACTGCTGGGCCGGAGTCTTGCTGTGACGGCTGATGCGTACGGACTCTTCGCCTTCCTTGATCTCGAGCTCGTCGATGCCGGACTCTTCCAGCAATTCGATCAGTTTCTTAACTTTACGGATATCCATGAATCATCAACTCCCAAGGGTCGGTCAGGGGCGGTTAACTTGTTGTTCAAGCTGTTCCAGGGCAGCCTCCAGGGCCAGTCGATAACCGCTGGCGCCAAGGCCGCAGATCACTCCCACCGCTACGTCGGAGAAGTAAGAGTGATGGCGGAAAGGTTCGCGTTTGTGCACGTTGGACAAATGCACTTCGATGAATGGGATGCTCACCGCCAGCAGCGCGTCACGTAATGCGACACTTGTATGTGTAAAAGCTGCTGGGTTGATCAGAATGAAGTCGACGCCTTCGCCGCGGGCAGCGTGGATGCGATCGATCAATTCGTACTCGGCGTTGCTTTGCAGGTGCAGCAGATGGTGGCCGGCATCGCGGGCACGGCGTTCCAGGTCCTGGTTGATCTGCGCCAGTGTCGTGGCGCCATAGGTGCCCGGTTCACGGGTGCCGAGCAGGTTCAGGTTGGGGCCATGCAGAACGAGTAGCGTCGCCATCGGCGGTTCCTATGTTATCTGTGAGCGATTGTCAGAACCCGGCGACTATGCCGCAAAGCCTTTGTGACTGTCCAGTTCTCTGCAATAGCCAGCACGATGACCGATGTTTGCGCGAAGTATGTGACTGCTGCATTAAATTTGGTCATTCGCCTTCGCAACACGTTCGGCGAAGTCCCAGGCCTTGATCTCGCCGATCACCCACATATCTTGGCGTTCGACGCCGACCTTGCCGAAAAACATCAGCGCAGGAGGGCCGAACAACGGATAGCGGTCGAGCAGGGTGCGTTGTTCGGCGTCGCCGGTAGAGGTAATAACCTTCAGTGGCGCCGAAGCGCAGCTTGATCGATTACGGCGTGTTGTCGACCAGGCTCAATCCGCTGGCAAGCCAGCTCCTGCAGGATATGTGCAGATCTTTGTAGGCGCTGGCTTGCCAGCGAAGGCGGTCTGTCAGACGCGGAATGCCTGAACGGCCGTGTGCAATCGCCCGCCCAACACCAGCAAATGCTCCCCTTGCTCACGCCCTTCGCCGATGCGCAGCAAGTTATCCCCGCCCAATTGATGAATCCGCTCACTGTGATCACGGATCTCGCTGACTGCGCCACTTTGCTGGGCCGTGACATCGGCGATGCGTACCGCCGTGTCGGAAATGGTCTGGATCGCCCCGACGATTTTATCCAGCGCACCGTCGGCGGCCTGGGCCTGATTGGCCGTGGCTTCGGCGTGTTCGACCTGGGCGCGCATGCCTTCCACCGACTGCCGTGCCGCGGTTTGCAGGCCGGCGATGAGGTTCTGGATTTCCGCGGTGGCGCCGGCGGTTCGTTGTGCCAGTGAGCGCACTTCTTCGGCCACCACCGCAAAGCCTCGGCCCATTTCCCCGGCGCGGGCCGCTTCGATGGCGGCGTTCAAGGCCAGCAGGTTGGTCTGGTCGGCAATGGAGCGGATCACCGTCAACACGCCGCCGATGGTGGCCGACTCCTCGGCCAGGTGTTCGATCATCTGTGCATTGCCCTGCACTTCATCCACCAGCGCATGCAGGCCGGTGAGACTCAGGCCGATGACTTTCTGTCCATGCTCCACAGCCAGCCCTGCATGACGGCTGGCGTCGGCGGCCTGGCTGGCATCGCCGGCGACTTGTTGAATGGTCGCCTCCAGTTCGCTGAGGGAATCGCGGATCAGTGCGGTGTCGCCGGCCTGATGCTCGGCGCCGTCGTGCAGGTCGTTACTCAAGTCGGCCAGGGTTCGGCTACTGCCGGCGACTTGTTCGGCATTCAGGCGAATGGTGCCAACCAGGTCAACCAGGTAGGCGCGCAAGCGATTGAGCGACGCTTCAATGTCATGCAATTCGCGGTTGGTGTTGCCCAGTTGAATGTCGCGGCTGAAGTCGCCTTCGGCCCAGGTCGACAGGGCCGGGGCGAGGTTGGTCAGGGTCCGCGCCAGTTTGCGCTGCAGGGTGTCGATCAGCAGGGCGATCAACAGGATCAGGCCGATCATTACGCCTTGCATCAGCCGCACTTCGCCCTGGATTTGCCCGTGCTGGGCGCGCACCACCGGTTCCAGCCCGGCGATGGCCTGTTGCACTTCGGCGATTTTCTGGTGGGTCGCGGTGCTGAGGTCGGCGCGTTTCTGGATTTGACCGCGAGTACGCGACAGTTCGGCCGGGTAGCGGGTGAGCAGGCTGTTGAGTTCGCGCTTGAGGCCGACGCCGGCATCTTCGGCGACGGTTTTTTCCTTGTTTTCAAGGCCCATCATCGAGGCGAAATCATCGGTGTTCGATTCGCCACTGGTGGTCACGCCGAGCAATGGCAGGGCGTCGATAATCTCCGCCTGGCTGCGGATGGTGGCCACTTCGCGCTCGACATCGGCCGCCAGTTCGCTGCGGCCGCTGCTGACCAGTTTGTCCCGCGCCAGCGACAGCTTGCCCAGGTGCTGCGATGCGGCGAGCAACGGTGTCAGGTAGGCCGCGTTGCCACCGGCGTACTGGCTGAGCTGATCGAGACTGGCACCCAGTTCGCGCTCGGCCTGCAGCAGCAATGCCTGCGGATCGCCGGCCAGTTTACCGGCGGCCAACAGGTCGGTCTTGCTGAATTCTTCAAGGGTCGACAGGCTCGGACGCAACGTCTCGGCCAAGGCTGGGGGCAGTTCGCCGAGTTCTTTTTGCAGGCCGTCGATGCTTTGGGTGGCACTGCTCAGGCGCAAAGCATCGCCGCTGCCGAGGTAGTCCTCGACGCTGCGGGCCACTTCATTCTGAAATGTCTGCGACAGGCCGAGGTAGCGCTCCATTAATAGATACGGACGCTCAAGGGCTTTCTGCGACCACCACAGGGTAGCGCCGAGGGCCACGCACACGGCCACCAACAAGAGGGTATTGAGATTGGTCAGCAGCTTCAGGCGCATTACGGACTACCAACGGCAGAAATGGTAAGTGCCTGAAGTTATTGCGTTTCTGTTACAGGGTTATGACTGTATCGGTCGTTTCCGATAAAAAAGTGGCACTTTGCTTTGACGTGCGTGCCGACTGCACGCGGTTGCGTCCGCCGTCTTTTGCGCGGTACAGCGCCTCGTCTGCCTGGCTGGCCATCGTCAGGCTGTCGGAGCTTTCGCAAAGCTCGACCACCCCGGCACTGAACGTGCACCACAGATCCTGCGGTTGCGCCGGGTAATGGATCTCGGCGAAACGCTGGCGGATTTCATCCAGTACATTCACGGCCGCGTCGATATCAGTGTCCGGCATGACGATGGCGAACTCTTCGCCACCGTAGCGGCCGATGAAGTCGGTCTTGCGCAGGCGCTGCTTGAGAAACAGCGCCAGGCTTTTGATCACCCGGTCGCCCATCGGGTGGCCGTGGCTATCATTCACCCTTTTGAAGTGGTCGATGTCGAGCATGGCAAAGCTCAGTGGCTTGTTTTCGCGACGGGCGCGGAACGAGCAATCTTCGAGCAATTGCAGGATGTGCGTGTGGTTGTACAGGCCGGTGAGGCTGTCGCGGACCATCCGCGCCTTGAGGTTGCGGGCGCGCGCTGCGCGGTTGCGCACGGTGGTGATCAGGTGCCGGGGCTTGATCGGTTTGGTCAGGAAGTCATCGCCGCCTTCGCTCATGGCGTCGAGCTGCTTGTCCAGGTCGTCTTCGGCCGACAGGTAAATGATCGGCACGCTGACATAACGGTCGTTATGGCGGATCACCTTGGCCAGTTCCGTACCGGTGCAGGCCGGCATGTACATGTCGAGGATGATCAGGTCGGGCTGGAAATCCGCGAGTTCGGCCATGGCCTGGATTGGCTCGATCAACGTGCGGGTGACGATCCCGGCGCTGTTGAGCAGGCGCTCGGTGTGCAGTGCCTGGGCGCGGGAGTCATCGATGATCAGCACTTTGTAAGGTTCGTACTGGGCGACGCAGGTCAGGACTTCGATTTTCTCCAGCAGGCTCGACGCTTCGAGGGTGCCGGTGAGGAACTCCTGGCCACCGGCGCGTACCGCGGCGAGACGGGTCGGGGTATCGGTTTCATGCAGGCTGAAGAACAACAGCGGCAAGCGATGATCGAGGCCTTCCTGGGCTTCCTCCGCCAGTTTCAGGCCAACGCCGGGGCCGCTGAAGTCGACGTCCATCACAATCGCGGCTGGCAAGCGCGCGACCATCGAGGAGCGAAACGCGTCGACGCTGCCCAGGGATTGGGCGCTGAGCCCGAAGAACTCCAGCTGTTTGGCCAGGCGCTCGGCGCGGTCGTGATCCTGCAACATCACGTAGATGGGCTTGCGCAGCGGAGGCAGCAACGTTTGATCGAGTTGGTCGCCATGGCGCAGGCCGGTGCGCGACAGGCGCTGCATCAAGCGATTGAGGTCGGTGATCAAGCCACTGCTCAAGCGTCCGCGGTTGGCATCGACCGCCTCCAGGGACTGACCGATGTGGCGCGCCAGTTGGGTGTGTTCCGGTTGCTCGAAGCGCTCGGCGAAACGCAAGAGGCGCAAATTGGCCTCGCTCAGTTCCGCAAAGTCGGCGCTGGACCACTCACTGCGTTGCAGGCGCTGCCATATCTCAAGAATCTGACGAGCCTGATGAATTACCCGCTGGGCAAAGTGGTGCTTGAGGCGCTCGCGGCTGGGGTCTTCTGGCTCGGTCATATCCTGACTACTAGTTAGGGTGCACGCTGAGGTCGAGTGGTGGCTCTATGCTAGCACCACTTTCCGATTACATGACTACCTGACGTCAATAATCTGCAATGTGGCTGCATTCAGTTTGTGACTGTTTGGTCTGTTATTGGTTGGTGGTTCTTGGTTAGGGCCAGGTAAGCCGGGGACTTCAAGGAATTTTCTTGTTTGTTGCTTCGCCCTTTCCGCGTGAAGGGCGGAGCACGTCTGTCAGGATTTTCTGATTTTTTGCCGACAGGATTCGGGCGGGATTTTTGCCTGATAGGGTTCAGGGATTCCCTTAGAGGACCTTCGTCCGTCATGACCCAGTGTTTCAAGGATGACCCCAGCGACAATCAACGTCTGAACCACAACAGCACGCCGGTAGCGGATTGCGAGTGCAGGGAAGAGCGGCTGTATGGTAGCAAGACCCTCGTCACGCAGGTACCGATCCTCACTTGCGCATGCCTGTGGCGTACCTACCAGCGCGAGGCACAAGAGATCGTCGCGCCTCGCGGGGTGCTGATCGCCGATCCGGTCGCACGCAACCGGGCGATCAACGCCGCCTACGCCCGCTTGTGGCTACAAGACCCGCGCTTCCAGTGGGCCGGGTTGGCGGCGTTTGCTTCCAAGCAAGTGGGTTGCGGGTTGTTGCATGCGGCAGACAGCGTCGAGCTTATTCGCCAGGAGCGTGAAGCGAGGCAACGCTTACATGACAGTCGCCGTGAGCACGGCTTGTTGACGCCGGCCAAGATGTCCGAACAGGCACAAGCGTTGCGTGACTATAAAGAAGCCAATGCGCGCAACCCTGTGCCTTCGGTGGATTTCCATCCGGCGGGGGAAGACTTGTCAGTGGTGCAGCAACAGTTCCGGCATGTGCACGACATGATGGCGCTGGGTAATACCACGTTGTTTCTGGATGTTTTTCCACTGCATGCGTTTTATGCCAAGCGTGGTTGGCAGGCGTTCAAGACGTGCCTGGAGGCGCGCAAGGGTATTTACGGGCACCCGAAGTTTCCGGTGTTGTGGCCGGTCGGGAGTGAAACGCTTGTTTTCGGGTTGCAGTATCCCGAGATTCTGAAAGCGTTTGAGGCGATGGAGGCGGGAAATATTGCGCTTAGCGTGGAGCTCATGGCGTGGCACGAGCAGCGCAACATCCTCCAGCCAACGATTTACCAGGACCGTCGACTCGTCTCCCTTTTGCGTGGAAATCACCTCTCCTACGTTACCGGGTTTCCCTCTGGTGTAGCCCAGGCCATCGAGTTGACGCTCACCAGCCAATGCCAAAGCGTCCAGGACGGACGAACCATCAGTTTTAGCTCCCGTCCGTTGGCGGACTTGTCGGACATCAATCAGCGTATGCCTTTCGTTCTTCAGGCTGCGATGAGTTTTGAGAACATGCTCCACGACCACAACCGAAGCACATTGGAGCAGTCAATTCAGGAAATCGCTTCGGGTTCAGAAGTATGAATTTGAGCCGTCGGCTTCGCGGAACGGGCTTGTTGCTGCTTGCTGTATTGACGTTCGTCGGCTTGCGCCCACTGCTTCAGCTCCTGGTGGGGGAGCCGGAAATCGCTTTGGAGATTGGTGGAACGTATGAAGCGATGAGGGGCCATTCCTCAGCCTCCTTTAGTCCCTTGATCCGTGGGCACCACTGGCTGGGTATACCAATGGTCGATGCGCGATTGCGATTCATAGATTCGCAATACGGATTCACCACTCCTGCAGCGCGCTTTTTTACCGTTGGGTTTGACGACAACGTTGTTGTGGACATCCGTATGTCCCCGCAAATCGAGCCACTGTTGCTGGAGGATGCCCTCAAGGTCGTTGGCGACCTGCAAGACCAATGGCGGCAAAAAGGCTGGGTGGCGAAGGGGCGTCGAACCCCGATAATTGCTGATACCCCAGAATGGCGGGCGCAGCTGCGTCACGGCGTTCAGCCAGGACTTTCCTATTGGCAGGCGGGTGATAAATATCAAGTAATGTTGGTATTGGCGCGCTTCAAGGATCACAGGCATCCGGTAGAAGAGCGCTACCTGATTACGCTCGCACTGTCTGAACCTTGGATATCCCTCCAGGAAGCAGGGCACCAGAAAGAATTCGAAGAACCCCAGTTACCTGTCTCGCAATCTGAATAGCAAGGAGCCTCACCATGCCGACCCCCGCCTTCATGACCCTTCACGGCGAAAAACAAGGACTGATCAGTAGAGGTGCCTTCACCGAAGCGTCGGTGGGCAACGTCTATCAGTTGGGCCGCGAAGACCAGATCATGGTTCAAGCCCTGAGCCATGGCATTTTCGTGCCCAAAGGACCTGGAGGAGGGCGGCGGGTGCACAAGCCGTTGATCATCACCAAGGCCATCGACAAGGCTTCGCCGCTGATCAATATCGCTTTGTGTTCTGGAGAGTCGCTCAGCAAATGTCGGGTCGAGTGGTACCGCACCTCGGCTCACGGCATGCAGGAGCACTTCTACACAATGGAACTGGAAGATGCGGTGATCATCGGCGCCGAAGTGCTCATGCCCCATTGCCAGGACCCCGGCAGCGCTCACCTCACTCAACTGGAGAAGGTTCACTTCGGTTATCGGCGCATCTATTGGCGGCATGAAATCAGCCGGACGATGGGTTCCGACGAGTGGAGCGCAGAGTGACCGGTGCGAAGCTGGTCAGGGCGCTTTATCTGTCCGCGTGGGAGCGCCAGCAGGCATGTTCGAGCGAGCAAGCGCTGGCTCATGTGCGCCAGGCGTTGGACGATCGACAATCGCTCGAAGGCCTGGATGAGCTGCGCACTGGCCTCTTGATCGATATCGATAGCGAGGTGCTGGATCAGATTGAGCGGGGCGAGTGGTGTTTGGTTAAGGCTGAATCCGGCTACGCGGACTGGACCCTACCCACCTCGCACTTCGATCAGCGGGTCATGGCATTAATGAGAAAACCGCCAGTACAGCCCTCTCGAACGCCAAGGATCTTCCGCCTCGTCGACAGCGTCACCGGTGAACCCTTGGTGCTGCGTCATTACCAGTCAACGGTGGACGGGCGGACGAGCGAGCATAGAACCGACGCCCTAGGCATCGCCCATCTCTTTGTGACGGACCGGGTACAACAGATTTCAATGGAGGTCATCGGCGTTTAGCGTGGGCGTGGGTGCTGGAGTTCACTGGTTATCAACGGTTAGAGCAGTAATTTCCGGGATTGGTCCAACGGTGGGTGCCGGGCCAAGGCACGTTGTTGTATGGTTGTGGTCGAACCGTTGAACCCAAGTTTGAAAGGAAATCGCCATGCTGGACTGGAAGAACCGCACAGGCAGCGCGCCTGAACGTGCCGCTGAACCGAAGTCGGAGGCCCGCAGTTATCTGGGTGGCCTGTTGTTCAGCCGGGCGCTGGCCACGTTGCTGGGCATCTACCTGTTGGTGGCGGGTGTCCTGGGCTGGTACTGGAGCGAGGAACCGGCACTGTTTCCGGTCCAGCAAACCGCGCAACTGGCGGCCGAGAAAGAGGGCAAGCAGATGGTGGTCGGCTACACCACCGTGGAAACCCTCAAGACCGTCGCCGGCACCTTGCTGAATAAACCAGGTGGCTACATTTCCAACGACCGCTTCCCGCCAGGCCTGTGGATGGACAACATGCCGAGCTGGGAATACGGCGTGCTGGTGCAGGTTCGCGATTTGAGCCGTGCACTGCGTAAAGACTTCGCCCGTTCGCAATCGCAGTCTGCCGAAGACGCCGACCTGGCCAAGGCCGAGCCGCGTTTCAACTTCGACAACAAGAGCTGGGTGCTGCCTTCCAGTGAGTCCGAATACCAGGAGGGCATCAATTCCCTGAGCCGCTATCAGGCTCGCCTGTCCGATCCCAACCAGAAAAGCGCACTGTTTTATGCCCGCGCCGACAACCTGAACAACTGGCTGGGCGACGTCGGGACCCGTCTGGGTTCGCTGTCGCAGCGGCTGTCGGCCAGTGTCGGCCGGGTCAAGCTCAATACGGCGTTGAAGACTGAAGTCGTGGCGCCGGGCGAGGTGCCGCAAGTCGACGAAGAAATCGTCGAGACCCCATGGATGCAGATCGACAACGTGTTCTACGAAGCCCGCGGCCAGGCCTGGGCCCTGTCGCATTTGCTGCGCGCCATTGAAGTCGACTTCGCCGATGTTTTGGCCAAGAAGAACGCCACGGTCAGCGTGCGCCAGATCATCCGTGAGCTAGAGGCATCGCAGGAACCGGTGTGGAGCCCGATGATCCTCAACGGCAGCGGCTTCGGTGTGCTGGCCAACCACTCGCTGGTCATGGCCAACTACATTTCCCGGGCCAACGCAGCGGTGATCGATTTGCGCCAACTGCTCAATCAGGGCTGAGTCATGGTTGATAACGCTGCCGATGGAATGCGCGAGGCTGCGCACCGTGCGGCTTCCGATGCCGAACAGATCGCCTGGGTCGACGAGCACGACAACCTGCTCGGCGCGCTGGTCCGCTCCGACCTGCGCCAGCGCGGGCTGATCGGGCGCGGTACCTACATCATGCTGTTCAACTCCGCCGGGGAGCTGTGCGTGCATCGCCGCACGTTGAGCAAGGCGATTTATCCCGGTTATTGGGACGTGGCGGCGGGGGGCATGGTGCTCGCCAGTGAAACCTACGCCGAGTCGGCGGCCCGTGAGCTGGAGGAAGAGTTGGGCGTGAGTGGTGTGGCGCTGACGGCCCATGATCACTTTTTCTTCGAGGACACTGGCAATCGCCTGTGGTGTTCGGCGTTCTCGGCGGTATGGGATGGCCCGTTGATCCTGCAACCGGAAGAGGTGCTCGAAGCGCGTTTTATCCCTATCGACCGGGTCATGCTGGAAATCGAGCAAAAGCCTTACTGCCCGGACTCGCTGGCGGCGTTGAAGCGCTATCTGAAGGCTCAACAAAGCGACGTCGCAAAACCGCTATAAATTGGCGCCGATTGGCTCTTAGCAATCGGCGTTTTTGCCGTTACACTGCGCGACCTTTTCAAACTGAACCGGTATTGCTGGTTGTTGTTGTAGGAGCAAGCTTGCTCGCGAAGAACGAGAGAGCGACACGTTTAGCCTGATGCCGCGCGTCATCGTTGACCTCCATCGCTGGCAAGCCAGCTCCCACAAGATAGAGTTGTACCGTTTCAGTAGCGCTGCCCCTGCCTGAGTGGGGCTTCGCGGTCGATAGCCTTCCCGAGTGCTACGACCAGTCTTTAGTCCTCCAAAGAGGATTGCCGGTGGCCAAAAAAGCCGCATCTTTCGCCGCCCTGGGCGGCCTGGTATTTTCCACCGACGCAGGTCGTCATTGCCCGGAGTGCAGTCAACCGGTGGATGCCTGCATCTGCAAACAGACCGTTATCCCGGCCGGCGACGGCATCGCGCGCGTGCGTCGCGAAAGCAAGGGCCGTGGCGGCAAGACGGTGACCACTATCACCGGCGCGCCATTGGCTGAAGACGCGCTCAAGGATCTGGCCACGACGTTGAAGAAACGTTGTGGTACCGGTGGAGCGCTGAAAGACGGTGTCATCGAAATCCAGGGCGATCATGTCGAGCTACTCTTGGCAGAACTGATCAAGCTCGGTTTCAAGGCGAAGAAGTCCGGCGGCTAGCAGCCTCTGTGAAAACCACCCGCGATTTGATCCGGCCCTGATGGCATTCAGGCCTGGCGTCGTCCACATGGTTTTCACAGAGCCTGTTCATGACCGGTTTCTAAACTCGTTGCGGTCAGTGGGGTCTACCACCTCGTTGACGAACCGTCATTTTCATTCTTTAGACTGCGCCGGCCTGAACCCAGGCGACGCATCATGACTTCTTTATAGGGGACTTCAATGTCCGTACGACGCACACGCAAAGACGATGGCAGCCAATGGACAGTTGCGGACAGCCGCAGTGTTTACGGGATTCGCCATTGGGGGGCCGGGTATTTCGCGATCAATGACGCCGGTCGCGTCGAGGTTCGTCCGAACGGTCCGAGCAGCGCGCCTATCGACCTGTTCGAGCAAGTCGACCAGCTGCGTAAAAGCGGCCTGTCCTTGCCGTTGCTGGTGCGCTTCCCGGACATTCTGCAAGACCGCGTGCGTCAGTTGACCGGCGCCTTCGATTCCAACATCGAGCGCCTGGAATACCAGAGCAAGTACACCGCGCTGTACCCGATCAAGGTCAACCAGCAAGAAGCGGTGATCGAGAACATCATCGCCACCCAGAACGTCTCCATCGGCCTTGAAGCCGGCTCCAAGCCTGAGCTGCTGGCGGTGCTGGCCTTGGCGCCGAAGGGCGGCACGATTGTCTGCAATGGCTACAAGGACCGTGAGTTCATCCGCTTGGCGTTGATGGGCCAGAAGCTCGGCCACAACGTGTTCATCGTGATCGAGAAAGAGTCCGAAGTCGGCCTGGTGATCGAAGAAGCGGCCTCGCTGAAGGTTAAGCCGCAGGTCGGCCTGCGCGTGCGCCTGTCGTCCCTGGCCTCGAGCAAGTGGGCAGACACCGGCGGCGAGAAATCCAAGTTCGGCCTGTCGGCGGCGCAACTGCTGTCGGTGGTCGAGCGTTTCCGTGCTGCCGGCCTGGACCAGGGCATCCGCCTGCTGCACTTCCACATGGGTTCGCAGATCGCCAACCTGGCGGACTACCAGCACGGCTTCAAGGAAGCGATCCGTTACTACGGCGAACTGCGCAACCTCGGCTTGCCGGTTGATCACATCGACGTCGGCGGTGGCCTGGGCGTGGACTACGACGGTACGCACTCGCGTAACGCCAGTTCGATCAACTACGACATGGACGATTACGCCGGTGTCGTGGTCGGGATGCTCAAGGAATTCTGCGACGCGCAGAGCCTGCCGCATCCGAACATCTTCTCCGAAAGCGGCCGCTCCCTGACCGCGCACCACGCCATGCTGGTGGTGCAGGTCACCGACGTCGAGAAGCACAACGACGATGTGCCGCAGATCGAGAACAAGGAAGCCCTGCCGGAAACCGTGCAGTGGCTGGTGGACCTGCTGGGCCCGACCGACATCGAGATGGTCACTGAAACCTACTGGCGCGCCACGCACTACATGAGCGATGTCGCTACCCAGTACGCCGATGGCAAGCTGACCCTGGCCGAGAAAGCCCTGGCCGAGCAATGCTACTTCGCCGTTTGCCGTCGCCTGCACAACTCGCTGAAGGCGCGCCAGCGTTCCCACCGCCAGGTGCTGGACGAACTCAACGACAAGCTGGCCGACAAGTACATCTGCAACTTCTCGGTGTTCCAGAGCCTGCCGGACACCTGGGCCATCGGCCAGGTCCTGCCGATTATCCCGTTGCATCGTCTCGACGAAGAACCGCTGCGTCGTGCGGTCCTGCAAGACCTGACCTGTGACTCCGACGGCAAGATCAACCAGTACGTCGACGAGCAGAGCATCGAGACCAGCCTGCCGGTGCACGCGCTGAACGAGGGTGAAGACTACTTGCTGGGTGTGTTCCTGGTCGGTGCCTACCAGGAAATCCTCGGTGACATGCACAACCTGTTCGGTGACACCGACTCGGTGAACATCTACCAGAACGCCGACGGCAGCGCGTACCACGCCGGTATCGAAACCCACGACACCATCGAAGACATGCTGCGTTACGTGCACTTGTCGCCGGAAGAGTTGATGACGCACTACCGCGACAAGTGCGCGAGTGCGCGCATCAGCGCCACCGAGCGCACCCAGTTCCTCGACGCACTGCGTCTTGGCCTGACCCGTTCTTCTTACCTGTCGTCCTGAGGTAAGTACCACGCTCATCGGGTTGTCTGAAAATTTTCCGTTCGTTGCGGAAATTTCAGATGACCAGGTGCGGCGATTCTCTTTTTCCAGACGAATTTGCCTACGTCCTCGGCATTTCATGCCATTTGGTCTTCTTTTCGCGTAGGTCATTTCCTAAGTTGTACTTCAGCTCTCTACTCGGCCATGTCTCTCAGCGAGAATCCCCGGCCGCCCTCCTGTAGAGATACGCCGATGTTCAATCCAGTCAGCGAATCGTCATTTCGTCTGCAAGTAGCAGGTCTGCCCGACGCCCTGGAAGTCCTGGCCTTTACCGGTAGAGAGGCCATCAGCGAGCCGTTTGTGTTCGACCTGGAGTTGCTGGTCGAAGACCCGCTGCTTGACCTCGCCAGTTTGCTGTATCGCCCGGCCGCCCTGCATTTCGGCTCGGGGGGCAGCCCCGTGCATGGCCTGTTGCATGAGCTGGTCCAGCGTGACCCTGCTTCGGTGCCCCGGCTGTGCCAGGTACGCCTGGGGCCGACGTTGGCTTGTCTGGCCCAGCGCTCCAGCCAGCGGATCTTCAGCGCGCGTTCCGTGCCGCAGATTATCGATCAGGTGCTCAAGGAACACGGCATTACCGGCAACGATCGACGCCTGGCCCTGAGCGGTAATTACCCGCCCCGGGATTTTTGTACGCAATACCGGGAGTCGGACCTGCAATTTCTCCAGCGCTTGTGTGTTCAGGAACGGCTTCACTTTCACTTCGAACACCGGGACCGTGGGCACTGCGTGGTGTTCAGCGATGACCAGCAAAGTTTTCGTGCCGGTACGCCGTCGGTATTGCGAATCGAGGGCGAGCGCCCGGCGGTGCGGCAATTCGAGCGACAGCGCAGCGAAAAGGCCGCCGCGCTGGAGGCCGCCTGCCGGACCGACCTGTCGGGTTTGCGCAGCGGGCAACTACTGCCACTGTCCGGGCATCCGGTCGCCGAGTGCAATCGCTTGTGGCTGCTGACCCATGTCGAGCATTGGGGCGGCCAGGACGCAGCGAGGCCTTACCACAATCAGGCCCGTGCCCTGCACTGGCCGGCCACATTCGAGCCGCCCGGGGCTTGGGTCAAACCGCGGATGCATGGCCTGCAACGGGCGTGGGTGGTTGAGGTGGATGAACCGAGTCCCGACCCGGCAAGGCCGGTGCCGGTGCAGTTCGACTGGCTGTACCAGGGCGAAGGCGCGGCACCCAGCCACTGCTGGCTGCCAGTGGCCGGGTCGTTGCAGGGTGCGACGTGCTTGCCATGGCGCGAAGGCACCGAGCTGGTCGTAGGTTTTGTCGAGGGTGATCCGGATCAACCGCAGATCACCGGGTTGCTGCATGCGCCAGCAGCGGTCGAGGTGGCCGAAGTGGCCACGCCCGAGATCATCTGTACGAATGACGATGGCCTGGAACAATGGCTACGTTCGGGAGAGCCGTTGCTGGTGTTGTGCCTGTTGCCCGGCGGCGGCAGCTACCAGCATTGCGCGCAGGCGCTGTGCACCTGTCGCCTGGCGACGAAGCTTGGCCAGAGCAATCACGCATGATTGCCACCCGCACGCCGGACGCGCGCCCCCAGTGGCTTTTGCTGGATGTACCGGGCGCACCGCAGGCAGGCGTCAGCCTTCGGCAGACGTTCACGCACGCCCGTTGCTTCGGGCTGTTCGATGGCACGCCATGGCAGGCGCTGGATGAACACGGACCGGTGCTGGTCGACCTGCGCACCTGCCCGGCACTGGCCGATCTGTGCCGTCTCGACGGTCAGCGCTGGCCCGGGCTGCTGATCGTCAGCGAGGCCAGCGCTTCAGTGTTGCTGGGGCATTTACAGCGCATGCTCACGGTCACGCTTGGCCTGCATCGAGCCTTGTTGAGTTATTACAACCCGATCACGGCGAGCTATTTTTTTGATGCCAGCGATGCCGTTGAGCTGAGTCGTTGGCTTGGGCCGATCAGCCAATTGCGTTGGTTTGGCGGCAGTTGGGCTGATCGGGCGCAGGGGTGCGAGGGCTGGCAACGCTTGTTCAATCCGGGGTTGAGGGTCAGCCCGTTGGCAATCGAGGAAAGCCTCAGCGCCGGGCAGCAGCTCAAGCTGCAAACCTGCCTGCTTGAACAGCACGCCTGGCGTTGGAGCCGCTCCACCGGCGCCGATTTCTCGCGCCTGTGGGCTCATGTGCAGCAAGGGTTGGCACTGGGCTTCAGCGAGCGTCCGGTGCTCGACGGCTGGCTATGGCTGCGTCTGCAATACCCGGACGCCGTGCCCGTGCAGCCGCTGCCGGGGTTGACGCAACAGGAACGCCTCGATGGCCTGCGCCAACTGTGGCAGAACAACCCCCCCAGCCCATGAAGGCTCAGTGAGTGCTACCTGTGAACCAGCCATCGTTGCGGCGCAGGCGCCAGGCGATCAGGCCGAGGGTCAAGCTGCGCAGCAACATGAACAGCAGAAAGGTTATCCACAGGCCGTGGTTGCCCCACGCTTGCAACGCCCAGCCGAACGGCAACACCAGCACCACCGTTAGCAACATGCCGTTGCGCATTTCCCGGGCGCGGGTGGCGCCGATGAACAGGCCGTCGAGCAAGTAGCTCCAGACGGCAATCAGCGGCAGCACGGCGAGGTAGGGCAGATAGATGAACGCGGTGTCACGTACGCTTTGGATGTCGGTCTGCATCTCGATGAACAGATGCCCGGCGAACAGAAAGAGCGCGGCAAACCCCAGGCTCGCCAGCAGTGACCAACCGCCCGCCACCACCAATGATCGGCGCAGGGCATCGCGGTCGCGGGCGCCGAGGGCATGCCCGCACAACGCCTCCACGGCATGGGCCAGGCCATCGAGGGCGTGGGCGGTCAGCAGCAAACCGTTGAGCAGCAGGGCATTGGCCGCGACTGTGGCATCGCCCAGCCGGGCGCCCTGCACCGTGATCAGGAAAAACACCGATTGCAACGCCAGGCTGCGAATGAAAATGTCGCGATTGACCGCCAGCAATGGCCGCCAACTCTGCCACAGCGCCATGGCTGCCCAGGCGATGTGGCCGGGGTAGGCACGCAAGGCTTTGCGGGTCATCAGCAGACCGATCAGGGCGCCGGTCCATTCGGCAATCACCGAAGCGCGGGCCGCACCGACCACACCCCATTCCAGGCCAAGGACGAACCACAGGTTCAGGGCGATATTGACCAGATTGGTGCTGAGCAGAATCGCCAGCGGCGCCCGAGCATTCTGTGTGCCGAGAAACCAGCCGACCAGTGCGTAACTGGCGAGCGCCGCCGGCAGGCCAAACAGGCGGGTGTGGAAGAACTCGCGGGTCAGTTGATCGAGCTCCGCCGACGGCTGCATAAAGTGCAAGGCGACCCCGCTCAACGGCACGCCGACCGCACCCAGCACGATGGCCAGGCCAAAGGCGAGCAACAGGCCTTGCAACAGTACCTGCCGCAGCGCCGCACCATCGCCACGCCCGGCGGCCTGGGCGGCGAAGCCGGTGGAGCCCATGCGCAGAAAACCCATGGCCCAGGCGAGGAAGGTGTACAGGCTGGCGCCGACCGCGACAGCGCCGAGTTGATGGGCATGGGGCAGGTGACCGATGACGGTGCTGTCGACCAGTGCCACCAAGGGTACGGAAATGTTCGAAAGAATCATCGGCGCGGCGAGTGCCCAGACCCGGCGGTGGGTGGGGCGGTCGCGCCAGTCGGCGGTCAGGTTGGACATGCAGGCTCCTTGGGGGAGCGGGCATTGTAGCGGGACATCGAAAACATGCTGCGATCAATTGTGGCGAGGGCAAGCTCCCTCGCCACAGGGATTTAAGTGAGGTCAGTGAATGATCCAGCTGAGCAGCCAAAGCCCGAGGATCAACCAGATGATCCCCATGATGAACGACGCATTGAGAAACGCGCGGATCGCCGACCACAACAGGATCAGCCCGAGGATCAAGGTCACGATGCTGACGACCGAGGTGTCCATGCCCAGTGCCCGGGACAGGCCTTCGACAAAGTTGGCGCTGGCGTTGCTCAACAGGTTGAACAGCCCGCTGAGGCCATCAACGATGAAGCGGATGATCGAGCCGAGTACCTGGCCGAGCCATTCGGAAAAACCTTCTACCTGCATGAAGTGGGCGTCCTGATGAATGAGAGTCGAGTCTTGGGCTGTCGATCTTGCTGCCGAGTTCCCACAAGCATAGAGCGTTGCACACGACCTGTGGGAGGTTGTCGCTTGCCATCCTCGGTCATCCCCCCGAAGCTATACGCCTTCAGGAGAGCCCGATGAACCTTGTTGAACTGACCGAACGCCTGCACGCCATCCGTGACCGCAATGACTGGCGGCAATTTCACAGTCCGAAAAACCTGGCCATGGCCGCCAGCGTGGAAATGTCCGAGCTGGTGGAGATTTTCCAGTGGCTGACCGAAGACCAGTCGCGCCAGTTGCCGGTGGACCAACTGGCCCATGCCGGGCAGGAAGTGGGCGACATCGTGCTTTATCTGTTGCTGCTGTGCAGTGAGTTGGGGCTGGACATGGAACAAGTGGTACGCAGCAAACTGGCGGACAGCGAACGGAGGTTCAGCTGATGAGCGACCGTCATTTCGATCAACTGGCGACCCGTTTCGCCGAAAAAATCTACGGCGGGGCCAAAGGCGCGATCCGTCTGGCGGTGTTGCAGGCGGACCTCGCCGAAACCTTGCCTGACCGACCGTTGCGTGTGCTGGACATCGGCGCCGGCCTTGGCCACATGTCGTTGTGGCTGGCCGAGCGTGGCCATCAGGTGACTCTCGCCGAGCCGGCCGAACCGATGCTCGAAGGCGCCCGTCAGCGCTTTGCCGAAGCCGGGCAGAGCGCTACGTTCATCCAGGCACCCTGGCAGGAACTGCTTGGCCAGCTCACCGAACCCTACGACCTGGTGCTGTGCCACGCCGTGCTGGAATGGCTGGCCGAACCGCACGCGATCCTGCCGGTGCTGCATCAACTGACCAAGGCCGACGGCTGGCTGTCCCTGGCGTTCTACAACCGTGACGCGCTGATTTACCGCAACCTGCTCAAGGGTCACTTTCGCAAGATGCGCAAGAACGACATGGCCGGCGAAAAGCAAAGCCTGACACCGCAGCAACCCCTTGATCCACGGGAATTGGCGGCGCAACTTGAGGGTCTGTGGCAGGTCGAAAGCCAGAGCGGCGTGCGGGTTTTTCACGATTACATGCCGGTGGAATTCCAGGCCCGCGCCGAACTGGTGGACCTGCTGGAAATGGAACTGGCCCACCGCCGTCACCCCAGCTTTGCCGGGCTTGGGCGTTACCTGCACTGGATTTGCCGGCCTGTCTGATCGGAGCACGAAATGAAAAGTCATTCAGGTGTATTGGTGTTCTGCCTGGGGTTGGCCGCGTGTCAGGCCAGCAATCCGTATGTCGCCACGTCCAATCCCATGCCACCGGCACCGCCCCAGGCGGCCAAGACCTTTGACCGCAGTGCTTATCCGGCGGCGCCGCGTGACTACGGCAAGTACCGCAGTTGGGCCTGGCTCGACGGGCACTTGCCACCGGGCACGGTCTGGGCGGACTCGGCGCAGGTTGCCGAAGTGGTCAGCAATGCGCTGGATCAACGCGGCTTGCGTCCGCTGCACGATAACCGCCCGGCCGATGTTTTGGTCAGTGCCGACCTGCGCATGGAAACCCGTATCCGTCAGGTACAGGACGACTATTACGGCGGCGGATATGGCGGCTACAACGGCTACGGCCCGGGTTATGGCGGCTATGCCACGGTGCCGATCGTGCGCACGTATCAGGAGCAGGTGCTGGTGGTGCAGGTGAATATGTTCGATGCCCAAAGCGGTCAGCCAGTGTGGAGCGCGAGCGCGGAAACCGCCAGCGGCGGCAGCGAAAGCAAACGCGCCGATGCGATGCGCGAGGCTGTGGAAAAGGCCATGTCGGCGTATCCTCCCAGTTAGCTTCTTGCAGATAAGAAGCATTGCGCAGGAGAACCATCATGTTCCGCCGTTTTGTTTTACTCGCAGTGGCGGCACTGCTCAGCGCCTGTGCCGCCAACCAGGTCAATCATGACTACGACGCCAGCCGTGACTTCGCCGCTTATCACAGCTGGGCCTGGCAAGAGCCCGCCCTGCAATACCGTCCCGATGATCCCCGGATCAAGAGCGATTTGACCGAACAACGCATCCGCCAGGCAGTCGCCGATCAGCTGGATCAGCGCGGCCTGCGCCCGGCTGCCGCCGGTGCCAAGACTGACTTGCATGTGCAGACCTACCTGGTGATCGAAGAACGCCAGCAACAGGTCACCACCAACTACGGCGGTGGCTGGGGCAACCCGTGGAATGGCTATTACGGCGCTCCGATGTACAACGAAACCCGCAACGTCAGCTACAAGGTCGCGACCATCCAGATCGACCTGCTCGACGGCAAGGACGGCAAGCTGGTGTGGCGCGGCAGCGACGAACAGATCCTCACCCGCACCCCCGAGCCATCGGACCGTCGCGATGCGATCCTCGAAACCGTCACGCGAATCCTGGCTAACTACCCACCCCGCTAGAACGCCTACAGGTTTTTTATTGCCTGAAGTGGCGCGTTGCCAGCAGTCACCGCCAGCCTTGTCTACACTGCTGTTCACCAATGGAGGTTGCGCCCGGCTGTGCGCCGGCAAAGGAGTGCGCCATGTCTCCCCGCCTGCAATTTTGCGGCCCGGCCCGGCAACGGGGGGCGATCGGCTTGATGGCCGCCGTGACCCTGACCGTGGCCCTGGGATTCATGTTGCTGGTGGTCGACACCGGCCGGCTGTACCTGGAGCAGCGCAGTTTGCAGCGCATCGCCGACGTGGCGGCATTGGAGGCTGTCAGCCGCAGTGGCGATTGCCTGACCCCGGCCGTCACTGCGCCGACTTATGCTTTGGCCAGCGCCTCCCGAAACGGCTACAACGCCGCCGACAGCATGACCCTGAACACGACCTGTGGCTCGTTGCAGACCGGGGCCAACAACCTTCGCACCTTCGCGGTCGATGCCAGCAAAAAAGAGGCGATTCGGGTGATCGCCACCCACACCGTGCAGACCAGCGTGGCAGCCGGCATCTATGCGCTGATGGGGCCCGGCCCGGTCAGCCTGACCACCCAGCTGACGGCGACGGCGGTCAGCGCCCCCGCGGTGCTACCACCGCTGGCGATGTTGACCATCGGCAGCACGGCGCTGGTGGTCGACTCCAGCAAGTCAGCGGCCCTGAACCTGCTGTTGGGGCAGATGCTCGGCGGCAGCCTGAACCTGAGTGTCGCCGGCTGGCAGGGGTTGGTCGATACCCAGATCAGCCTGCTGAGCTACCTCAATCAACTGGCCATTGATGTCAATGCCGGCGCAGGCAACTACACCCAGTTACTCAACACCAACATCGGCCTGACCCAATTGCTGAACACGGCCATCACCGTGCTTCAGGCGGGTGGCACAACCACCAGTGCGACCATCACCGGCCTGACCAACCTCAAGGCCGCGGCGGGTGGTACGTCCATCGTGCTGGGGAAACTGCTGCAACTGCAAACGGGTGCGGTTTCATCGGCCCTCAACACCAATGTGCAGGTGTTTCAACTGGTCGAAGCCTTCATCCAGTTGGCCAACAGCCAGAACGCCGCCGTCGCCAACATCCCCCTGAGCATTCCGGGCCTGGTCAACGGCGTGGTCAAGGTCAAGGTTATCGAGCCGCCGCAGCTGTCGGCCATCGGCAACCCGGCGCTGGTGAATGGCCAGCTCAATGATCCCAACCGGATTTATGTGCGCACGGCGCAGGTGCGTACGGTGCTGTCGCTCAATTTGCCGGTGCTGTCGACCGTCACGGGGCTGGTCAGCGCGATTGCCAGCAATACGCTGGTCAGTGGGCTGACGGATACGTTGAACAATCTGTTGCACCTGAACCTGGCCGGTACGGTGACGTCACTGTTGTGTACATTGACTGGTTCCTGCGACAAGACCGACTTGAAAATCCTGCCGACACCGAGCGTCGACATCCTTCTGGAAGCGGCGGCCGCCGATAGCCATGTCACCGGCTACACCTGCGTCAGCGATGCCACCAAAACCCTGGCCACCCAGACCAACACGTCGCTGGTAAAACTCAAGGTCGGCAAGATCGATACCACCAACGCCTTTTCTTCCGCGGCCGACGTCAGCGTCCAACCCCTGGCGTTGATTGATATCGGCAAGGTCAGTTGCTTCCTTGGATTTTGCAACCCGAGCAGCCGCGTGCCGTTCTATGGCGGCGGCCTGGGGATCAAGGTCGACACGTCAGTGGCCAGCACGCAAAGCACCCATGTCTACAACCAGCCACCGGAAATCAAGCAGCCACCGCTGTACTACAGCCTGGGCACGCAAGGGATCGTCAATAGCCTGAAAACCACCCTGAGCGGGATCCAGGTGCAGGCTTATCAACCAACGGGTTCGAGCCTGTTGGGTGGTTTGATGGTGGTTGTGGCGGGCGCGCTTGACGGTGTCCAAAGTACCTTGGGGTCGGCTTTGCAGACGTTGCTCGCGCCGTTGCTCGATCCAATCCTCGACAATCTGCTGGCCAACCTCGGCATCACACTGAACAAGGTCGACGTCGGGGCCAACCTCAGTTGCAAACCGCCGGGACGCCCCTCCCTGGTGATCTAGTCCGCCAACACGATCGGCAGTTCGATACAAAACCGCGCGCCCACGGTGGAGTTCCTCACGCTCAGCTTGCCGCCCATGTTTTCGACGATGCCGTAGCTCACCGACAAGCCCAGGCCGGTGCCGACGCCCACCGGTTTAGTGGTGAAGAACGGCTCGAAAATCCGCTCCAGCAAACGCGGGTCGATACCGCCGCCGTTGTCCTCGACCCACAGGCGTACCGAGTGCGTATCCCGTTCGGTATACAGTGAAATCCACGGTTTGAAATCGGTTTGTTTTTCACGTTTACCCAACAGCGCATCCCGAGCGTTGACCATCAGGTTGATCAGCACCTGTTCCAGTTGATCGACGTAACCACGCACCTGCACTTCAAAACCGGTCTCGCTGATCCGCAGGTCGACGCCTTTGCCGCGCATGCCCTCGGACAGCAGCGACAGCGTGCCTTCGATGGCTTGCGTCGGGTTGAACGGTTGCTGCTCGATTTCCGAACGGCGGCCGAACACCCGCATGTGGTCCACCACCCGCGCGGCGCGCTTTACCTGGGAGTCGATGCGCGTGAGTTTGTCGATCAGGTAGTCGACCTGCGCGTCACCGTTGTTCAGGCGCTTGAGCACATTGACGATGGCCATGCGCATGACGTTCAGCGGCTGGTTGATCTCGTGGGCCAGGCCGGTGGCCATTTCGCCGAGGGTGGCCATTTTTGCGCTTTGCGTCAGCTGCTGTTGCGAACGTCGCACTTCGGTGTTGTCGCGGCCCACGGCCTGGACTTCGAGCAACTGGCCTTGTTCGTCGAACACGCCACGGTCGGACCACACCCACCAGGCGTGTTCGCGGCCGGGCAGTTGCAGGTTGATCTCGGCGGTGCTGACCGGAAACTCGGGGCTCAACTGGCTCAAGCGTTGGCTGAACGCCACGCGCTGTTCGGCGGACATCCAGCTCCCGAGGTTCACCCCCGGCAGTTGCTCGGGGGGCAGTTCCAGATAGGTGGCCAAAGGTCGGTTGCCGAAGGTCAGGGTCAGGTCCGGCTGGTAGCGACAGATCATCGCCGGCGAGTCTTCCACCAGGATCCGGTAGCGTTCCTCACTTTGCCTGACCTGTTCGGCAGCCAGGGTCGCCTCGGTGACGTCCAGCCACAGGCCCACGGCTTCCACCGGCATGCCGACGTCGTCGCGCAACAGCTTGGCTTCATCGAGCAGCCAGTGATAGTCGCCGCGGCTGTCGCGCAAGCGATAACGGGCGCGCACCGAACCCTCGCGCAGCAGCTGTCGGGTGCGTTCGAAATACTGCGGGCGGTCGTCGGGGTGCACCCGCTCCACCAGCGTGCCGGGGGCGCAATCGGCAAGGGTCCAACCCAGCAGCGGCAACAGGCTGTCGCTGAAAAACACCGGATGCAATGCACCTTCGTCATAGCGCTGCACGTAAATCACGGCGGGTGAGCTGGCGATCAGGTTGTCCAGTCGCGCATGGGCCGCGGCGGCGTTCTGTTCCTGGTTCTTGATGTCGCTGATGTCGAGCATGAAGCCCACCAGTCGACGGTTGTTTCCCATGCCCAGGGCCTGGCCTTGCAGGCGAAACCAGATCGGTTCGGGCCCCTCTTCGGGTCGATACAGGCGCACGCACAGCAACAGTGGTGTGCTCGCTTGCTGTAAGTCCTGCAGGCGAATACGCAGTTCTTCGCGGTCGGCGGGATACACCTGATCGAGCCAAGCCTGCACCGACAAATGCGAGCTGCCAAGGTTCAGGGTCGCTGCCAGCGCCGGTGCCAATTGCACGTCGTCGCTGTCGCTGGAAATCTCCCACCAGCCTGTGCCCAGCAAGGCTTGCAGCGAATCCAGGCGCTCCAGTTGCAGCTGATGCCGGTGCTCGCGCAGGCGTTCGAGCAAGGGGCTGGCCAGCGCAGCGGTGAGTTGCAGCCAGTCGCGATCGGTGACGTCGGGGGCGCGTTGCGGCGCGGTGTAGAAGCCACACAACAACCAGGCCACCACCCCTTGCGCATCGTGATAAGGCACGGCGAAGCCATCGGTATTGCCGAACGTGCCTTGCAGGCGCGGATGGTCGCGCAGGGTCAGGTGCTGCGGCGCCGAGCCGCTCAAACTGTCCAGGCCGGTGCCCAGGCGTTGGCCGTTGTGCCACAACTGCGGCGCATCGTGGGCGGCGTAGTGTTGGTGAATTTGCCAACCCTGTTCCTGCTCGTCGAGCAAGGCCAGGGCCATGCACGGCACCTGAAAGCGCTGCGCCAGGCGTTGCAGTTGCTCGGCCAGCACCTCGGGCACACGTGCCAGGCTGCACAGCCGCAACTGTTCGGCCATTTGCAAGGTCATCAACTGGCAGTGTTCACGGATGCGCGCCTGCCGGCGCTCAAGCAGCAAGTCGCCGATGTCGAGCATCTGCAACAGCCAGGCATCGGCCAGGGGCTGGACCCAGCCGCGCAAATGCAGGGGCGGACCGTTGAGGCTGTAGAAGTCCAGGTCCAGGGTTTGTCCTTGCCAGTGCGCCGGCACGCCTTCGACCACCAGGCAGCTGTGGGGCAACAGCAGATCCGGCAGCAACGGTGTTTGTGCGCCGGGCGTTTGCTGGGCCAGCAGATGCCGCAGCGGACCGCTCAGTTGAACGACACGGCCCTCGGCATCGAGCTGTATCTGCAAACCGAAACTGTGCACCCGCGGCGCTTCTTGCAGGGCCGGCGGTAATGGCGGATGACGGTTGAGCAGGCGCCCGAACAGTTTGTCACCGGCGCTCAAAATTGCAGGCTCGAACTGGCCGTGAGGGTCGCCGGCAGATTCGGCACCTGGCCGACACCGGGCAGGTTCAAGAATGGAATGACCGCGCCGATCTTGTTGCTCGGGTAATGGATGCTCACGGTCAGCAAGCCGTTACTGAAGGCGACAGTGGCATCGGTGGCGACATTGAAATTCAGCGCTGGCGGAATCCAGGTCAATTGATTGCCCAGTTCTGTGGTCGCAAGGGTGGTCAGCGCAGCGGCATAACCGGGAGTTGCCGGGTCCAGCGCGACGCTGCGGCGCACGGCTTCGGCGGTCGAACGGTTGAAGGACTGCATCAACAGCAGTGGCACGCAGTAGCTGACAATGCCGTAGAACACCGCAAAGAAAATGATGAACACCAGGGCGAACTCGATCGCGGCGGCGCCTTTTTGTTTGTGGGGGAGGCTGGCTTTCATGAGTGCGTCTACCCTGACCAACACTGAGTAATGTCAGCATAGAATCATTCCGCCAAAACGGACGGTTTTTACCGCATGCAGAGCGTTGTTCTTCTGATCTGGCTGGCGCTGTGCGCGGCGCAGGATGCCCGGCATCGGCACATCGCCAATGCCCTGACCCTGGGTGGCGGCGCGTTGGCCCTGCTGTGGTTGCTGTGGTCCGGCACCACTTGGCTGGGCGCCGAGGCGCAACAGGGCGGCTGGGCGCTGTTGCTGGCCCTGGGCTTTACGTTGCCTGGTTACTCGATGCGGCGATTGGGCGGCGGCGACGTGAAACTCATGGCCACCCTGGGGCTTGCGACAGACGGTATGCACCTTCTTGGCACGTTTATCGGCGCCGGATTGGCGAGTGTTTTCTGGCTGTTGCTGGCGCCAAGAGTCTGGCTGCATATGAGTCAAGGACTTAGAAGCCATCTTTTTTATATGGCGCCTGAAATGTCAAAGAAACAGCCCTTTGCGCCGTTCGTACTGGTGGGGCTGATGCTGACGTTGGCCTGGCTCCACTGGTTGGTCCTGATATGACAGAGCTGCAAACACCGTCTACTTTTCAGTCTGTACGTTGTATGGCCGGTGGCTGTCGGTGAGGGACGGGTCAACCTTTGACCTGACAGGGAGTTACACGTGAGCAAGTTTACTTCTGCGGTAAAAGTCCTTGTGGTCGACGATGCGCCGTTGATCGTTGAAGAGCTTTGCGAATTTCTCGAGGGCAAGGGTTACCGATGTGTTCCTTGCGAGTCGGGTCATCAGGCGATCGACCGTTTCAACGAAGACCTCGATATCGGTTTGGTGCTGCTGGACCTGCACATGCCCGGGATGGATGGCATCGAGTTGATGCAGGAGCTGCAACGGCTGTCGGGTAAGCACCGGGCGTTCGAAGCGATCATGCTGACTGGCTGCGCTGACAAGCAGGACGTGATCAAGGCACTGCGTGCCGGGGTTGCCGACTATTACCAGAAGCCTATCGACCTGGATGAATTGCTTGAAGGCTTGCAGCGCCAGGAAGTGGCGTTGCAGGAGAAACACAAGAACCTGCAGCTCGGGCACTTGAATCAGAAGCTGCAATACCTTTCCGAATCGATCGATGACCTCTACCAGGACCTCGACAAAGTCCGGCGCGGCCCGCAATCGGCGGATGCCGGTAACCGCGGCGATGCGGGTGCTGATACGGTGGAGATCCCGGCCATTTTCAATCAGTTGTCACCCCGGCAACTGGATGTGGCGCGGCTGGTGGGCAAGGGCCAGACCAATTATCAGATCGCCTGTGAGTTGGGGATTACCGAGAACACGGTGAAACTGTATGTGTCGCAGGTGTTGCGCCTGACGCACATGCATAACCGCACGCAGTTAGCCTTGGCGTTGTCGCCGAACAGTTCCGGAATGCGTCAGCGTGTGAACGCGCACTGATTTCTCAGGGTCAGCCGACATCGATATTGAATGTGCCGGCCCCTTCGCTGGCAAGCCAGCTCCTACAGTTGATTTTTGCCAGACACATATCGGTGTACACCCTCAATCCCTTGTAGGAGCTGGCTTGCCAGCGAAGGCGGTGTGTCAGTTAACGCAGATGTTGAATGTGCCGGCCCGTTCGCTGGCAAGCCAGCTCCTACAGTTGATTTTTGCCCAGACATACATCGGTTTTACACCTTCGATCCCCTGTAGGAGCTGGCTTGCCAGCGAAGGCGGTGTGTCAGTTAACGCAGATATTGAATGTGCCGGCCCCTTCGCTGGCAAGCCAGCTCCTATGTATGGACTCGCCCCCACTGTCTACCCGCTTTTGAAAAACCGCTGCCCCGTTGCATCTATGTATTAGGCCTATTCGTGGAAGCCGTCTTCGGCTTCTGGCCAAAATTGGAAAAGCTCGTGGTATGCCCATTACAGTCAGGCCTCGGAGGCCAGTAGGAGCTTAGGCATCAATCCACGCCGGTCTTACCTGGGGTCAATTTTTTTCAGCAGAGGGTCAGACGGTTAGTACCTCGGTGGCAGAACTCTGTCGCTCAGTGGCCCATCGTCGCTGGCTGGCCATCACCCGCGTGGCGACGATAAGTCTGATCATTCTGTAGAAGTACCCAGACGATTCGCAGGTTGCGGTTGGCTAGCCTGATCGCAGCCTCCTTACGGCCCAACCGGCTCATCCAGTGCAACAAGCGGCGGTCATCGGGTTGCTGTGAATCAGGTCGTAGTTGTTGCAGCACCGCATGGGCTCCCTGGATCATCAGGCTGCGTAAATAAGCATCACCTCGCTTGGTCATGCCCCCCAGCCGAACCGTCTCCCCGCTGCTGTGCTGGTCAGGCACCATGCCAAAGTACGCGGCAAACTTGCGGGCATTGGGAAATCGCTCAGGCTTGGTTTCCTTGGCCACCAGTGCCGTGGCAGTGACTGGGCCGATGCCGCGCACAGTCATTAGCCGCTTCGCCGTCATGTCGGCGTTGGCGGCCACTTCCAGGCGTCCCGTCAGTACGCCGATGCGCTCGCCCAAATGGCGCCACTCGGCCAACAGTTCGTCGATCAGTTCACGCAGCAGGCCCGGCACCGGCTGGGTGGCATCTTCCAGCACCCGCGGGATTTTCTGGCTGATCGCAACATCGCCCTGCGCCAAGGCTACGCCGTGCTCAAGCAGCAGGCCGCGCATCTGATTACTGAGTGCCGTGCGTCGACGCACATAGCCCTGGCGGGCGCGATGCAGCGCCTGCATTGCCAGCGCCGCAACGCTTTTGACCGGTACTGCGCAGATTTTTTCATCGCGATTAGCCCGCAGAATCGCCAGCGCATCGTTGCGATCATTTTTAGGCCCGCTGCGATGTGTGGCCACCAAACCGGCTGGAAGAATCCGCACCGGATTGCCTTGGTCTTGCAGCTGCCGGGCCCAGGCTTGGGCACCCGGACCGGTTTCCATCAAAACCATGACATGCGGCGGCAACTGTCGAAGAAACGCATAAAACGCCTCGCGCGACTTGATCCGTTGCTGGTAGAGCACCTGGCCGAGGATCTCTTCAGCGGCGACCTGAAACACCTGTTTGGCCAGGTCGACTGCCAAGGTTGTGCAGGCCGACAAATCAGAAGAAGACACGGATTGATGAATCGAACTATGATTTTTCATGGACTCGCCCTCGCTGTCGTTGGCTGTTTAGACTGCCACCGTGGCGCATTGACGCCTCGGCTTGGGCGAGTCCATCCAATTACAGTTGATTTTTGCGGTGTACAAAATATGGGTACAGCTGTAATCCCTCGCTACAACATCACCCCCCCGACCCGCCGCTGTAGACCTTGCCCCCGGCGTCCTGGTCCCAAAACTGCGGGATCTCGTGCTGGAAGCTTTTCAGCCAGCGTTGCATGGCCAGCTCCCGCTCGGTGGCGCTGGCGGTTTGCGGTTTGTCGGACGCGGCTTTGTTGCGCGCCTGCAATTGCAGCCAGCCTTCGGTTTCCTGTTGTTGCGGCGAGGCCGGGCCGGCGTCGATGGCGTGGGCGGTGAAGGGCAGGGCCAGCAGGCCGAGGCAGATAAGGTTGAAGGTTTTCATCCGGTGCGCTCCCTATGGCAGGCTCGATGGAGAGACGGCCGCGACTTGCGCGGCGATGCTCGGGCCAGACCGGGCCGGGGCCTTGAGTTTTTCGGCGCGGGCCTGGGCTTCGGTGACCTGGGCCGGGGTCAGGCCAACGCGGCTGACCAGTTCGGCGGCGCGGTTCCAGTCGTCCTGATAGATCAACAGGGTCACCAGGTTCACCGCCGCCAGTTGATCGCTTTGCTGCAATTCGATGGCGGTGAGGAACTCGAACTTGGCATCTTCGACCCGTAATTGATTGAGGTACACCACCCCCAGGTCGTTGCGGATTTTCGCATCGGTGGGTGCCAGGTTGGCGGCCCGTTGCAGGTGGGCCTGGGCCTGGACGTTGTCGCCGCTGGCGGCAGCGAGTTGCCCCAGCCCATGTTCGCCTTCGGCGGCCAGGCAACTGCCGAGCAGGCTGCGGTAAAGCGGTTCGGCTTCGCTGCGGCCCAGTTGCCGATAGACCTTGGCCTTGCGCAGGCGAACGTCGGCGAAGTTGTCCGGCAGGTTTTGCAGGTTGGCCAGGCTGGCGTGCAGTTTTCCATCCTTGGCCATGTCGTCGGCGAGGTTCATCGACAGTTGCTCATCGGAACTCAGCTTGCTGCAACTGGCAGTATTGGTCAGGGCACTCCAGGACGTCTGGCTGTTACTGGCGCAGCCACTCAACAACAGCAAACCCAAACCGGCGATCAATGCTTTCATCAGGTTCCCTCTACGAAGCAAAGGCCCGGGACAGGGCAGTGAAGCCCGGGCCGGCCAGGACAATCAACAACGCCGGGAAGAGAAACAACATCATCACGACGGACATTTTCGCGGACATCTTGGAGATGTATTCCTGCAGGCGCGTCAGGCGCCGGTCATCGAGCAACTGCTTGAGCGCCAGCAGCGATTTCATCGCGCCGCCGCCCTGATGGATCAATTGCTGGAGGATCACGCAGGTGTCGGTGAACTCGTCGACCGAGAGCAAGCGGGTGGTCTTGTGCAGTTCTTCGCCCAGTTCCAGGCCGGAATCGACGCGGGCCAGGATCAGGCGCAATTCATGGGTCAGCGTCGGCAGTAGCTGCTTGCCTTCCTGGCTCAGCACACGCAGCGATTGCTCCACGGCCATGCCCGATTCAAAGAGAATGCGCAGCAACGCGATGAAGGTCGATGTCTCGGTGGCCAGTTGTTTTTGCCGACGTTGCGCGGCGACGGCCAATAGCCGCTTGGGCAGCAGATAGCCAATACCGACAGCGAAGGCCGGGGCGATCCAGTGGTTCGCCACATTCGGATAGAACAGCCCCTGGATCAGCAGGCACAGGGACAGCGACAGCACCGGCACACCCACCTGCAACGCGGCGAACATCGAACGCTGGCGAACGCTGCGCCAGCCCAGGCGGTTGAGCAGGGTCTGGGTTTCGTTGTCCATGTTCACCGACCGTTGCCCCAGGCGACTGGCGCCCAAGGCGTGCAGCAGTTGTCGGGCACGGCTGTCGCCCGGCGCCTTGCCATCCAGTCGCTGGGCCACCTGGCGCGCCCGTCGGCGCTGGTCGAGCATGGCGCTGAGTAACAACAACCCGGCCCCGAAAAGCAGCAACGCACTCACCAATAAAGGCAGCTTCATATTCATAGGCTTCGCAACATCCGCCACAACGCCAGGCAGCCAATCACCTGCAAGCCGAAGGCGCTCGCGAGCATGGTTTGCCCCGAGCTGTCGTGCCACATGGAAAGCAGATAGTTGGGATTGGTGATCAGGAAATAGCCGGCGACGGTCACCGGCAGCAGGGCCAGAACCACCGCCGTGATACGCGTCTCGCCGGTCATGGCTTTCAGTTGGCGAGAAGCTTGCTCGCGCTCGCGGATCATCTTGATCAGGTTTTCCAGCAGTTCACTGGCATTGCCGCCGTAACGATGGTTGACCTTCAAGCCGAGCGCGAACAGGCGCAGTTCTTCTCTTTCATACAGCTCGGCGAAATCCGTAGCGGCATCCGCCAGGCTGACCCCCAGTTGTACATTGCGCTGAATCCGGCCCATGGCATTTTTCAGCGGGTCCTCGGCGACATCGATCGCGCCAAGCACGGCATCGGACAACGTGCGCCCGGATTTCAGGCTGCGCACCGCATGGTCGAGCAGCATCGGCAGTTGTTCGATCATGCGGCTGAGGCGTCGTTGATAACGCCAATTGACGAACAGTCGCACCAGCGCTGGCGGTACCAGCAACAGCAGCAGCGCACCGATCCAGCCACCCAATACCAAGCCCAGCAACACCCCGAGTACCCAGAACGCCAGCCATTGGCCCAAGCGTTCGGTGGGGCGGCCGAGACCGGCGCGCAGAAACGCCCGCTCAAGGCCGGTCCAGGATGATTTCTGCACCACGCGTTGCGGTTGTCCCTGGCTCAGGCGGCCGAGAATCCGTTCGGTGCCGCTCTGGCGCAAGCCGTTGTAGAGCAAGCGCAGCGACAGCCCAAAAAAGATCAGGCAAACGAGGATGAGCAGCGCCGGTTTGAGCATGCCGTGGCCTCAGTACGTGGAAGGGGACAGCGCCGAGTCGCGGCGCAATTTATCGCCCGCCGGGTTGACCGCCTCGCGCAGGAAGCCGAAACCGCTGCGGCGGTCGAGGCGGAACAGCGTGTTGGTCACGTACACGTCGTCGCGCACGCCGACCACTTCCACCACTTCGCTGACGCAACGGCGGCCGTCGGGCATGCGCGTGAGCTGGATGACCACGTCGAGCGCGGCGCAGATCATTTGGCGCAGGGTGCGTTCGGCGATGCTGCGACCGGTCAGGCCCACCAGGGTCTCCAGGCGCAGCAGCGCATCCTGGGCGTTGTTGGCGTGTACGGTACTCATGGAGCCGTCGTGGCCGGTGTTCATGGCGGTCAATACATCGACCACTTCGACACCGCGAATTTCGCCGAGGATAATCCGGTCCGGGCGCATCCGCAGGGCGTTGCGAATCAGGTCGCTGGCCTTCACCTCCCCATGACCTTCGGCATTGGGTGGACGGGTTTCCAGGCGCACCACGTGCGGGTGGCCCAGTTGCAGTTCGGCGATGTCCTCGATGGTGACCAGGCGCTCGTGCGGGTTGATCAACTGGCTGAGAATGTTCAGCAGTGTGGTCTTGCCGGTGCCGGTGCCGCCGCTGATCAGGATGTTGCAACGTTTGCCCACCGCTTCCTGAATGAACTCGAAGATCGCCTGATCGATGGTTTGCATCGCCATCAGGTCGGTGCTCTTGAGCATGTCATGGCGGAATTTGCGGATCGACAGACACGGGCCATCGAGGGCAATAGGTGGAATGATCGCGTTGACCCGGCTGCCATCCGGCAGGCGCGCATCGACCATCGGCGAAGACTCGTCGAGCCGTCGCCCCAGTGGCGCCAGGATCCGTTGCATGACGCGTTCGACGTGATGTGAATCGATAAAGCGCAAATCGCTCAGGTGCAGCACACCCTCGCGTTCGACGAACACCCGGTGCGGGCCATTGACCAGGATTTCCGTTACGGCGTTATCGCGCAGCAACACTTCAAGCGGGCCGAAACCGGTGAGCTCGTCGACGATTTCTTCGGCCAAGCGCTCCATTTCATAGCGGGAAATTGCCAGGTGCAAACGCGCGATGTACTCGGCCACCTTGTCGATCACGAATTGCGACAGCACCTGCCGCGAACCCTCCAGCAGGTTTTTCCCGGACTCTTCGATCGCGTCGATGATGTAGCGGTGCAGTACGAGTTTCAGGCCCTCGTGGTCGGTGTTGCCGACCGCACCGCGCTGGGGTGAGCCAAAGAGTTTTTCGCCGTTCATTGTGCGCCCCGCAGGCGGTTGAACCAGCCGGTCTTGGGTTTGGCCAGGCCCTCGGAACGCTTGGCCAAGCATTCGCCGAGGGTGCGCAGACCTTGGGTCAGGCCTTCGCGCGGAGCCAGTTCAAAGAGGGTCAGGCCCTGGTTCTTGGCGTTGAGCCGGACTTCAGGGCTGTAGGCGAGGGTAGCAATGATTTCCATGCCGAAGCTTTTGCCGAGGGTGTCGGAGTCGGGGGCGACGCTGCGCAGGTAGCGGTCGACGAGCAGCCTGGCGTGATCGAGCTTCATGCCTTTTTCGCGCCACAGGTTGAGCACCTCAAGGTTACGCCGGCAGTCGAGCACGTTCTGGTCGGTGTACCACAGCAGCTTGTCGCAATGGCTGACAAAAGTGCGCAACGCTTCGCTGTCGGGCTGCCCGGTGAGGTTCACCACGATGTGCTGGAAGTGTTGGCGCAGGGCGCTGAGCAGCATGTACAACTCGGCAGCGCTGGTGTGTTCCAGCGGTTCGTCGCCCACGGCGTAGGCGAGGATGCGCAAGCCTTCGGCGCAACTGGTAAAGGCGCTGTCGATCAGCGTCGCGTCGAGGCGCCGCAAGTGGCGCAAGGCATCGCCGAAATGAAACGAACTCTCCAGGCCCAGCAGCGCCAGGCTGTCGCCACGGGGCAGACCCAGGTCCAGCAGCAGTGTTTGCTGGCCACTCTTTTGCACCACTTGCGCCATGTGCGTGGCCAACAATGCGCCGTCGGCGCTGCTTTGCACGCCATACAGCACGGTCAAGCCGCCCAGGTGAGTGTTCGGTGTGGCGGCGGGCAGGCGTTTGCTCAGGCGCCGCACCAATCCGGCGACTTCGCTGGAGCGAGAACCATAGGCGACGAAATCCCGCGCCCCGGCGCGCATCGCGTTGAGGACCAGTTGGTTGTCCATGCCATCGCCCAGCGCGACGATCGCCAGCATGGGCTTGGCTTCCAGCGCGCCTTCGATCAACGCGCTCTGGGCCACCACATGGTCACGGTCGAGACCGATGAACACCAGGCTGGCGAACGTCACGTCCACCAGCGCCAGCAGTTCGTCGAGGCTGCCGCCACCGGCGCTGACCACTTGTCCCAAGGGCGCAAGAGCACCTTGCAGCCACTCAAGGTCGGTGCTGTTGCGCGTGATCGCGAGGAACGTTTGACTGAGGTTCTGGCTCATTGCGATAACCCGCTGCGTTTATCGAAGTTGCCGTTTTCGAGGAAGTACAGGCGATACCAGTTCGGGTCGTAGTGGCGCAGTTGCTCGCCGGGCAGCGACGGCAGTTGTGCGTTGGCGGCCAACGGTTGCACCAGGTGCGGCGTGACGATCATCAGCAGTTCGCGCTCTTCGCGGTTGATCGAAGAACTGCGAAAGAACGCGCCGAGAATCGGGATGTCGCCCAGCCCCGGAAACTTGTCCACCTGCGAGGTGTTTTGCGTGCTGATCAAACCGCTGATGACGAAACTTTCGCCATCGGCCAGCGAGATGCTGGTGTCGGTGCGGCGGATGGTGAAGGCCGGCACCGTGGTGCCGCCGATGGTCACCGCGTTGTTGTAGTCCAACTCGCTGACCTCGGGCGCGACCTTGAGGGCGATCTGGTCGTTGCTGACCACGGTCGGGGTCAGCGTCAGGCGGATGCCGAATTCCTTGTACTCGATGGAATAGCTGTTGCTGTTGGCGCTGGGGATCGGAATCGGGATCTCGCCGCCGGCCAGGAAACTTGCACTCTGCCCGCTGATCGCCACCAGGCTGGGCCGCGCCAGGGTGTAGGCGAAGCCGCTGCTTTCCATGGCATTGATGATGGCCAGGAAGTTACCGCCGCCGGCGACGATGTTGAACATGTCGTTGGCCAGCGGAATGCTTGGCACGGCGATGCGCGGATCGAGGTTGCGCAGCGGGAAGACTCGCGGGGTGACAGCGGTGTTGGGAACCGTGCCGGGCGAGCCGAACAGGAAGTTCGAATTCTTGCCGTAGATCGAAGTGCTGGCTTCCTTGAGTTTGGTGCGGCTGACTTCGACGAAGCGGATGTCGGTCTGCACCTGCGATGGCAGCAGCGGGCTGTCGGACGGCAACTTGCTGGCGCTGGTCATGGCGGCGGTGGCGCGGCCCTGGACAAACACCATGCTCTGGCGCGGGGCGCTGGCGCAGGCGGTCCAGACCATCAGGCTGGTAGCGCCGGGGGCCATGCCGGTGAGCAGCAAGGACTGGTTTCCGTTGACCCGCACGTCGGCGATTTTCGGATCGCCCACCGCCACGCGAGTGACAGCCACCGGCGATTGCAGTTCCTGTTGCAAGCCTTCGCCGACTTCCAGCGCCGCCGGCAACGGGCCGAGCGCGGCGCAATTTCCCACGGCTGCCGACACCGCACTGGCTGGCAGGCCGCCGAGCAAAGCGGCCCAGATCAAGCCGTTGAACAACGACGTAAAACGTCTGCGCATGGAAAGGCGTCCTTGCTCGATTCAGGGTGTTTGTTGAGTGATCTGGTTGCCGCGAATGACTTCCACGGCTGACTTGCGCGGGGCGCCGCCAGTGTGGGTGGCGACAGGTTTGGGTGGTGCGGTCATGGCCAGTTGGCTGAACTGCAGCAACTCGCGGTTGGCATTGGCCAGGTTGGCGCCGGAGTCGCTGTCGCCGGCCCAATAGCGCGCCAGGCGTTTCTCATCGGCGCTGCGCACGGCCAGGCGCAACGTGCCGGCCTGGGTGGCGAGCATCAGGCGGCTCACCAGTTGTTCGGGCACGGCGAGCAAGACCGTGCGGGCGGTGGCGCGCAGTTGATCCTGCTTGAGTTTTTCATCGTTGCTGCGGGCCGGGCTGGAGGGTTGGCCGTCGTTGGTCAGGCCCAGTTGTTCGCCGACCCCGAGCACCCGCAGGGCGGGCACCACAAGCTGTGCGGTGGGTTGAACGTTGAGGGTATCCATGCGCAGGAACAGCAGCACGTCGACATAATCGCCAGGGGTCAATTGCCCACCGGCATTGGTCACTTCGTCCACGGCGACCGCCAGGGCGCGCTCGTCGGGGCGGATCATCCGCGACAGCTTGCTGCCGGCTTCGAAACTTTCATCGTTGAGCCAGCTGCCGGCCGTGAGGGTGCGCCACGGCGTGCGTCCAATTGCCTGATCGAGGCTGGTCAGGCTGCCGGCCGGGACGGTGTGCAGTTTTTCCAGGGTGACGTCGGCGGCGGTGATCGGCGCAAACGGCGCGACATCGTTGACCAGGACGACCACGGGGTGGCGAGCAGGGTCTTCTGCCGGTGCCGGTGCAGGAGCAGCCGACGCATTGGCGACAGGGGTGGCAACGGGTTCAGGCGCCGGTTGACGGCTCAACGTCAGCCCCCAGTAACCGGCAATGATGGCGCCCACCAGAAACAATCCGGCAAGGCCCAAGGTGACACGGCTGTTCATGAAGGCTCTCCCTTTCCTGCTGCGCAAACCCCGTCAAGTCCAACGAGACAACTTCGCAATCAGGCAGCTATGAACATGGAACTATTTCGCTATTTGACGGTAGCGCAGGTAGAGCGAAACGCCATTAGTGCGGGGGAAAATATCTAACGAAAGTGCAATCTTGCGATGAAAAGCCACGGTTTTTTGACGTCAACGAAACGGTTAATACTTTAGTGTTAATGCGTATTTACAGTTGTTGGGCCGGGAAATGCCGACAATGCTGGTGCTGGCACTGGGGAATCATGTTGCGTCCATGCAACACCCGGCGTCGTCCAGGAGAGATGCCATGTCTTTTTCCAAGCTGGTTCAGAAGGTCAAATCCGAGATTGTTTTTTATAAAAACCTCGCCAAGGATACGGAGGGGGCGTCGGGTATTGAATACGCCCTTATCGCCGGGATGGTGGCGGTTGCGTTGGTGGCATTCGTGACTCCGATCTCCACTGCGGTCACCGCGATGTTCAACAAGATTCAAGGGGCGCTGTGACAAGGAAATCGTCATTGGCGATTGCTTCAAACGGATCCTAACGTCAGCGCTTCGTCCATCGCAGGTATTGCCTCATGAACGCTCTCGCACAGCCACGCCAACAGCTGCTTCTGGTGGATGACGAAGAGGACGCATTACTGGAGTTGGCGGAGCTGCTGGAAGGCGAGGGCTTCAATTGTTTTACCGCCACCTCGGTCAAGCTTGCGTTGCAACACCTGACCCGGCACCCCGATATCGCCCTGGTGATCACCGATTTGCGCATGCCGGAGGAGAGCGGCATGTCGTTGATCAAGCGCTTGCGCGAACACACCTCGCGCCAGCATTTGCCGGTGATCGTGATGTCGGGGCATGCGGACATGGATGACGTCAGCGACATGCTGCGGCTGCAGGTGCTGGACCTTTTCCGCAAGCCGATTTACCACGTACGGCTGCTGGAGACCTTGAACACCCTGTTTCCGCAGCCACAGATGTATCTGGTCCACGGTTAAATCCTCAATTCCCCCACGATCCCTTGTAGGAGCTGGCTTGCCAGCGAAAGCGTCCAGCCAGCCACAATGTTGGACGTGCCGGCCGCTTCGCTGGCCAGCCAGCTCCTACAGGTGAGCTACGCCGGCACGAGCCTGTCAGGCCAGCGGCCGCCAGTGCCCGACCATGTGCTCCAGATCGCCCGCGCCGAGCAACTGCAAATCCCCGCTGGAACCGGGCGCACTGGCGAGCAACGCCACTTCGGAGGGCAGCCGCACCGGTTTTTTGAACTGCACCATGATCTCGACGCTTGCCGCCGGCAGATGCCCGGCCAGTGCCGCCAGCGTGCGCGCCTTGTTCCACAGGCCGTGGGCGATGGCGGTGGGGAAACCGAAGAGGCGTGCACTGGCCGCGCTCAGGTGGATCGGGTTGTAGTCGCCGGACACCCTGGCGTATTGCCGGCCAATGTCCCCAGGCGCTTTCCAGCGCTCGACTTCGCTCAGGGCCAGGCTCGTTGCCAGGTCATCGTCGAGCGCTTCACCTTCGAGCTTGACCCCGCGACAGAGCATCCGGCTTTCTGCCTCCCACAAGGGCCCCAACTGATCGTCGAGGGTGGTCAGCAAATCGAACGTCGCGCCCTTGGCATGGGGTTGCAGGTTCTGCACCTGGACGCTGACGCGCACCCGATTCACCCCGCCCATGGGGCGCAGCACATGAATGCGATTGCTCAGGTGAATCAGTCCCAGCAACGGGAACGGGAAGTCCCTGGCCGTGAGCAATTGCATCTGCAAGGCAAAGCCGAGGATGTGCGGAAAGGTCGGCGGCAGCAGGCCGTTGTCGGCGAAACCGCAGACCTTGCGATACGCCGCCAGCCGCTTGGGGTCGACATCGACCCAGCAGCGCAAACCGGCCTCGGGCAGGGTCGTGCCGGTGATCTTGCGCCGGGTCGCGGCCCGTGCATATAACCCCGGCAACCCGGGTTCGCGATTCAGAGTGTGCCAGTCGGTGATCATGCTAAGCCCCCAGGACACTTTGCCCGCACACGCGCAACGCTTGCCCGGTGAACGCGCCAGTGCCTGGTTGCGCCAGCCAGGCCACAGCCTCGGCGACGTCTTGCGGCAGGCCGCCCTGGCCCAGCGAACTCATGCGTCGTCCGGCTTCGCGCAGGCCGAAGGGAATGTGCGCGGTCATTTGTGTTTCGATGAAGCCCGGTGCTACGGCGTTGATGCTGATACCGCGCTCGTGAAGCAGCGGCGCCCACGCTTGCGCGAGGCCAATCAGCCCGGCCTTGCTCGCGGCGTAATTGGTTTGCCCACGATTGCCGGCGATACCGCTGATGGACGCCAGCAGAATCACCCGGCCGTTGTCGTGCAGGGTGCCGCTGTCGAGCAGGGCCTTGGTCAGCACTTGCGGTGCGTTGAGGTTGACCGCCAATACCGCGTCCCAGAATTCCGGGGTCATGTTGGCCAGGGTTTTATCGCGAGTAATGCCGGCATTGTGCACCACGATGTCGAGCCCGTCGGGCAATTGTTCGATCAACTGCGTGGCGGCGTCTTCGGCGCAAATGTCGAGGGTGATGCTGCGCCCGCCGAGGCGTGCGGCGAGGGCATCCAGATCGGTCTTGGCCGGCGGCACGTCGAGCAGGATGACCTCGGTGCCGTCACGGGCCAGGGTTTCGGCGATGGCCGCGCCAATACCGCGTGCTGCACCCGTCACCAGTGCCTTGCGCCCGGCAAGCGGGCGCGTCCAATCGCTGACGGGCGTCGCGCAAGGGTTCAGGCGAATCACCTGGCCGGACACGAAGGCACTTTTCGGCGAGAGGAAAAACCGCAACGGGCCTTCCAGTTGATCCTCGGCCCCTTCGCCGACATAGACCAATTGCAGGGTGCCGCCGCTGCGCAGCTCCTTGGCCAGCGAACGGCTGAAACCTTCCAGGGCCCGCTGCGCACTGGCGGCAAACGGGTCGCGCAGGGTTTGCGGGTCGCGCCCAAGAATCACCAGATGCGCGCAGTGATCGAGGTTCTTAATCAGCGGCTGGAAGAACTCGCGCAACTGCTTGAGCTGATCGGTGTGCAGCAGGTCACTGGCGTCGAACACCACAGCCTTGAGTTTCGGGCCGTGGCCGGGGATCCACGCGGTGGCCATCGATGGCTCGGTGCCGTAGCTGTAGATCGCGTCGGTGAGGCGGTTGGCGAAAGCGCTGACATTCTCCGCCAGTGGCCCGCCGCCAATCAGCAGCGCGCCTTCCACGGGCCGCAGCCGGCCTGCTTGCCAGCGCTCCAGCCGGGTCGGCGCCGGCAACCCAAGGGCGCCCACCACGCGATGGCCGATGGATGAATTGGCGAAGTCGATATACCGGTCAGACATGGAACGCGCTCCGAAAGCTGGGGTTCAAAGTGTGGACCACGAATGGCGATCAGTCGTTCGATCCACGAGATAAGGCCTACGCTTGGTTAAAGTGCAGGTGCGAGCCTGCTCGAGATGGCGACAAGTCAGTCGCCATCAATGTAGCCGACAGGCCGCCATCGCGAGCAGGCTCGCTCCTACAGGGGCGGTTTTCGATTTGAATCATTTTTCAGGAGCTTTTCATGACCCAGCAGCTGCGCCGCGTCGCGATCATCGGCGGTAACCGGATTCCGTTCGCCCGTTCCAACGGCCCCTACGCCACGGCCAGTAACCAGGTGATGCTCACCGCCGCCCTCGAAGGCCTGATCGAGCGCTACAACCTGCACGGCCAGCGCATCGGCGAAGTGGTCGCCGGCGCGGTGCTCAAGCTGTCGCGAGACATGAACCTCACCCGCGAATGCGTACTCGGCTCGCGGCTATCGCCGGCCACCCCGGCCTACGACATCCAGCAGGCCTGCGGCACCGGTCTGGAAGCGGCCCTGTTGGTGGCGAACAAGATTGCCCTGGGCCAGATCGACTGCGGCATCGCCGGTGGCGTCGACACCACGTCCGATGCGCCCATCAGTGTTAATGAAGGCCTGCGCAAAATCCTGCTGCAAGCCAACCGCGCCAAAACCACCGGCGACAAACTGAAAACCTTCCTGCAACTGCGCCCCAAGCATTTGGTCCCCGAGTTCCCGCGTAACGGCGAGCCGCGCACCGGATTGTCCATGGGCCAGCATTGCGAACTAATGGCGCAGACCTGGAACATCCCCCGTGAAGCCCAGGATCAATTGGCGCTCGAAAGCCATCAGAAACTGGCGGCGTCTTATGCCGAAGGCTGGCATAACGACCTGATGACGCCGTTCCTGGGCCTCACCCGTGACAACAACCTGCGCCCGGATTCGACCCTGGAAAAACTCGCCGCACTCAAGCCAGCCTACGAGAAAAGCGCCAAGGGCACCCTGACGGCGGGCAACTCCACGCCACTGACTGATGGCGCGTCGCTGGTGCTGCTGGGCAGTGAGGAGTGGGCCAAGGAACGCGGGTTGCCGATCCTCGCGTACCTGCGCGACGGCGAGGCGGCGGCGGTGGATTTCGTCAACGGCGCGGAAGGCTTGTTGATGGCGCCGGTCTACGCCGTACCGCGCTTGCTCGCGCGCAATGGCCTGACCTTGCAGGACTTCGACTACTACGAAATCCACGAAGCCTTTGCCGCGCAAGTGCTGTGCACGCTCAAGGCCTGGGAAGATCCGCAGTATTGCAAAACGCGGCTGGGACTGGATGCGCCGCTGGGCTCGATTGATCGCAGCCAGCTCAACGTCAAGGGCAGTTCACTGGCGGCGGGGCATCCGTTTGCCGCCACGGGCGGGCGCATTGTCGCCAACCTGGCGAAGTTGCTGGATGCGGCGGGCAAGGGGCGGGGGTTGATTTCGATCTGTGCGGCGGGCGGGCAGGGCGTGACGGCCATTATCGAACGCTGAGCAATAACCCCTGTAGGAGCGAGCCTGCTCGCGATGGCGGCCTATCAGTCAACATGGATGTTGAAGCTGATGCCCTCATCGCGAGCAGGCTCGCTCCTACAGGGTTTTTGGGTGTGGTTACGAATCAGGTACGGAACCTGCGCACCAACCCGTCCAGCTCATTCGACAACCCGGCCAGGCTCTGCGAATCCAGGCGTGCCGAGTTGGCCAGTTCCGCCACCAGTTGCGCATCGCCATGGATCTGGCTGATGTGCCGGTTGATGTCTTCGGCCACCTGATGTTGTTGTTCCGCTGCGGTGGCGATCTGCGTGTTCATGTCGCGGATCACGTCCACCGACTCGCGGATCTGCCCGAAACTGTTGCGCGCTTCACCGATGCGCGTCACCGATTGCTGGGACACTTCCAGGCTGGCGTGCATCTGCTGGGTCACCTGGCTGGTGCGTTTGGCGAGGTTGCCCAGCAGCCCGTCGATTTCTGCCGTGGAGTCGGCGGTGCGTTTGGCCAGGGCCCGCACTTCGTCGGCGACCACCGCAAAACCACGACCCTGTTCACCGGCGCGAGCCGCTTCGATCGCCGCGTTCAGCGCCAGCAGGTTGGTCTGTTCGGCGATCGAGCGAATGGTTCCGAGGATCGACTGAATGTCGTTGCTGTCGCGCTCCAGTTGTTGCATCGACTGGGCTGACTGTTCGATTTCCTGGCTCAGGCGGTCGACACTGTTCACCGCGGCATCGATCTGCTGCTGGCCTTCACGCGCCTGGCGCTGGCCGCTGTCCGCAGACTCTGCCGCCTGGCTGCAAGAGCGTGCGACTTCGTTGGCGGTGGCGACCATTTCGTGGAACGCCGTGGACACCATGTCCACCGCTTCACGCTGGCGACCGGCAGCTTCGGCCATGTCGCTGGAGACTTGGGTCGAGCTCTTGGAGGTGGCGAGAATCTTGCCCGCCGCGCCGCCGATGCTTTGGATCAGGTTGCGAATCGCGGTCAGGAACTGGTTGAACCAGTTGGCCAGTTGCGCGGTTTCGTCGCTGCCACGGATTTCCAGGTTCTTGGTCAGGTCGCCTTCACCCTGGGCGATGCCTTCGAGGCCGTCGGCCACGCTTCGGATCGGTCGCACGATGACGCTGGCGAAACTGGCGCCGACGACGGCGAAGATCACCGCCAGCACGCCCGCGATGATGGCGATCAACCAGGTCAGCTGAGTCGCGGTGCTCATCACGTCGCTCTGCTTGATCAGCCCGATAAAGGTCCAGCCCAACTGCTCGGACGGCCAGACGTTGGCCATGTAGCGCTCGCCGTTGAGTTCGACTTCGACCAAGCCTTTGCCGGCCTTGGCCAGTTGTGCGTAACCGTCGCCGAGGCTGCCCAAGGCCTTGAAGTTATGCTCCGGTTGCTTTGGATCGACCAGCACGGTGCCGGTGTTTTCCAGCAGCATCAGGTAGCCGGTTTCGCCGAGCTTGATCTGCTTGACCAGTTCGGTCAGCTGTTTGAGCGACACGTCGATGCTGACCACGCCGCCGTTGGTGCCCAGCTTGTTATCGATGGTGCGCACGGTGCTGACGTAGGCCGTATCGTTTTCGGCCCAGTAATAGGCCTCGGTACGGAACGGCTTGCCCGGTTTGGCCTGGGCCGCCTTGTACCACGGACGCTGGCGCGGGTCGTAGTTGGCCAGCTTGGCATCGTCCGGCCACGACACGTAGCCACCGGCGGCGGTGCCGAGAATCGCGTAGGCATAGGAAGGGTGGGCGTTGCCCAGGTCCTGCAGAAAACCGAAGACTTTTTTGTCCATCTCGCCTTGGGGAATGCTGTCGGCATTGGCGGCCATGTAAGTCTTGAGGCTGTCGTCGGAATTCTTGATCAGCGGTTGTTTGGCCAGGTATTCAACGTTCTGGCTGATGCCGTCGAAGAACAATTGCATGGCATTGCTGACCTGGCGGATTTCGCGACCGCTGCTGTCGACGAATCCGTCCTTGGCATCACTGCGCAGGTTCAGCACAACGAGGGTGGCGACCAGCACCACGGGCAGGCAGGCGATGATTGCAAACGCCCAGGTCAACTTCTGTTTGATGTTCATCCGCGCTCCAGATTTTCTTGTAGGCCCACGCAGTGCAGATGACTCGCGGTTTATTGGCAGCCGTAAACGTTCTTGGTCAACCCGGATCCTTGAGTGCGGCAGTGCCTTTGTTGGGGCAGCGCTTGTCGGACAAATCACTTTGTCACTCAGGGCTTCGGCTGTTGTCGGAGGAAATTGAGGGCTGTTGGGAAAATTCCTACGGAAGGTAGGGTGGTGGTGTCAGTTTCTGTCGCAATTGCCCTCGATGCCCCCTGCATAACAAGCAGCGCAGGCTCGGCTATGATCTTCAGCAGCCGTGACGGTCGTCGGTTTTTCCGCTGAATTGGGCACAATGTGTGCATCTGCAAGATTCATAAGTCGGCAACCCCTCCCCCCCGTGGATGGATTGCCGTATAACGAATGACTTTCGCGTGTTTGGTAATAAAGGACCCATAATAAAAGCTGATGAAGACTCCAAAACGCATTGAACCCCTGATCGAGGACGGTCTGGTCGACGAGGTGCTGCGCCCACTCATGAGTGGTAAAGAAGCAGCTGTTTATGTGGTGCGCTGCGGCAACGAGTTACGTTGCGCGAAGGTCTACAAGGAGGCGAATAAACGCAGTTTCCGTCAAGCGGCCGAGTATCAGGAAGGCCGCAAGGTACGCAACAGCCGTCAGGCCCGGGCGATGGCCAAGGGTTCCAAGTTTGGCCGCAAGGAAACCGAAGACGCCTGGCAGAACGCCGAAGTGGCGGCACTGTTCCGTCTGGCCAGTGCCGGCGTGCGGGTGCCCAAGCCGTTCGATTTCCTCGAAGGCGTGCTGCTCATGGAGCTGGTGGCCGATGAGTACGGCGATGCTGCGCCGCGTCTGAACGATGTGGTGCTGGAACCGGATCAGGCCCGCGAGTATCACGCGTACCTGATTTCGCAGATCGTGCTGATGTTGTGTACCGGTCTGGTGCACGGAGACCTGTCGGAGTTCAACGTGCTCCTGACGCCGACCGGCCCGGTCATCATCGACCTGCCGCAAGCGGTGGATGCGGCGGGCAACAATCACGCGTTCAGCATGCTGGAGCGGGACGTGGGCAACATGGCGTCCTACTTCGGGCGCTTTGCGCCGGAGTTGAAGAAGACCAAGTACGCCAAGGAAATGTGGGCCTTGTACGAGGCCGGCACCTTGCACCCGGCCAGCGTCCTGACCGGCGAGTTTGCCGACACGGAAGAGCTGGCGGATGTCGGCGGCATCATGCGCGAAATCGAGGCCGCGCGCCTTGACGAAGAGCGCAAGCAAGCGGCCCGCACGGCAGATGATGCACCACCTGGCAAAACCGAAGAACCGCCGCCACCGTGGATGCAGTGATCTGCTAAAAAAAAACCGGCTTCGGCCGGTTTTTTTGTGCGCCACCCAAATCCCTTGTAGGAGTGAGTCTGCTCGCGATAGCGTCGGCACTTTCAACATTGAGGTGTCAGGCAGATTGCTATCGCGAGCAGGCTCACTCCTACAGGGGGTTGCGGTGGTTGGTAGGTGGGGCGCAACACCCCGACTCCAGATTCTTCAGAATCGGGCAATCCGGCCGATGATCGCCCTGGCAGTGCTCGACCAGGTCCTGCAACGTATCTCGCAGCTGCCCCAGTTCGCGAATCTTCTGGTTCAACTCATCGATGTGCTGGCGGGCCAACGCCTTCACGTCGGCACTGGCGCGCTGGCGGTCTTGCCACAGGGTCAGCAGCTTGCCGACTTCTTCCAGGGAAAACCCCAGGTCCCGCGAACGCTTGATGAACGCCAGCGTGTGCAGGTCGTCGTCGCCATACACCCGGTAGCCACTGTCAGTGCGATGGGCCGCCTTGAGCAAACCGATGGACTCGTAATAACGGATCATCTTTGCGCTCAGGCCGCTGTGGCGGGCCGCTTGGCCGATGTTCATCGGTTGTCCTCCAGGTCCTTGGGTTTCCAGGTTTTCAACAGTAGCGCATTGCTCACCACGCTGACGCTCGACAACGCCATCGCCGCCCCGGCCAACACTGGATTGAGGAAGCCGAACGCCGCCAGCGGTATACCGATCAGGTTATAGACGAAGGCCCAGAACAGGTTCTGCCGGATCTTCGCGTAGGTGTTGCGGCTGATCTCCAGCGCGGCCGGCACCAGCCGTGGGTCGCCGCGCATCAGGGTGATACCGGCCGCGTGCATGGCAACGTCGGTGCCACCGCCCATGGCGATGCCAATGTCCGCGGCGGCCAGTGCCGGCGCGTCATTGATGCCATCGCCGACCATCGCCACCACACCGGTTTTTTTCAGGGCGGCGACCGTGGCGGCCTTGTCCGCCGGCAGCACTTCGGCGTGCACATCGTCGATGCCCAGCGCTTGGGCCACGCCCCTGGCGCTGCCGCGATTGTCGCCGGTCAGCAAGTGGCTACTGATGTTCCGGGCGCTGAGTTGGTGCACCGCTTGCAGCGCGCCGGGCTTGAGCGTGTCGCCGAAAGCGAACAGGCCCAGCACCCGTGGTGCCGGTGTTTGCTCAATCAGCCAGGACAAGGTCCGGCCTTGGTTTTCCCACTGGGCGGCCGAATCGGCCAGCGGACCAGCGTTCAGACCGCAGTCTTCCAACACGCGCCGGTTGCCCAGTGCCAAGCGACGCCCTTCGAGGCTGCCGGCAATCCCGCGACCGGTCAGGGACTGGCTGTCGGTCACATCGGCCACGTTCAAACCACGTTCGGCACAGGCATCGAGAACGGCCTTTGCCAGCGGATGCTCACTGCCGCGTTGCAGGGCGCCGGCCAGTTGCAACAGGCTCGCCTCATCACCGTCGACGGCGCTCAGATGTGCGATGCGTGGTGCGCCAGAGGTGAGGGTCCCGGTCTTGTCGAACACCACGGCACTGACTTCATGGGCGCGCTCCAAGGCTTCGGCGTCCTTGATCAGAATCCCGTAGCGCGCCGCCACGCCGGTGCCGGCCATGATTGCCGTCGGCGTGGCCAGGCCCAGTGCGCAAGGGCAGGCGATCACCAGCACCGCCACGGCGTTGATCAGCGCCGTTTCCATCGGCGCGCCATACAGCCACCAGCCGATCAGGGTCGCCAACGCGATCAACAACACCGCGGGCACGAACACCTGGCTGACTTTATCCACCAGTTTCTGGATCGGCGCCTTGGCGGCCTGGGCGTCCTCCACCAAACGGATGATCCGCGCCAGCACGGTTTCCGCGCCGAGGGCCTGGGTCCGTACCAGCAAACGACCTTCACCGTTGATCGCGCCGCCGGTGACCTTGTCGCCGGGCTGCTTGGGAACCGGCAGGCTCTCGCCGCTGATCAGCGCTTCGTCTGCGTGGCTCTGGCCTTCGACCACTTCGCCATCCACCGGAAAGCGTTCGCCAGGTTTGACCAGCACCAGGTCATCGAGTCGCAGGGCATTGATGGCGACTTCTTGCTCGCGACCCTCGATCACCTGAATCGCCCGTTCCGGGCGCAAGGCTTCGAGGGCGCGGATGGCACTGGCGGTCTGGCGCTTGGCACGGCTTTCCAGGTATTTGCCCAACAACACCAAGGCGATCACTACTGCCGATGCTTCGAAGTACAGATGCGGCATGCGCCCGGAGGCATTGGCCCATTCGTACACGCTCAAGCCATAACCGGCACTGGTGCCCAGGGCCACCAGCAAATCCATATTGCCGGCCCCGGCGCGCACGGCTTTACACGCGGCGACATAGAAGCGTGCGCCGAAGATAAATTGCACCGGCGTGGCCAGGGCGAATTGCGCCCAGGCCGGCAGCATCCAGTGCACGCCGAACGGTTGGAGCAGCATCGGCAACACCAACGGCAAGGCGAGGGCAATGGCGATGATCAAGGCCAGGCGCTCACGGTGCAGGCGTTGCTGTTGGTTGTCGGTCGACGGGTGTTCGGCTTGCCAAACGCTGGCGCTGTAGCCCGCCTTGGTCACCGCGGCGACGAGGGTCTGCGGATCGACCTGGCCTAGCAACTCAAGGTGGGCGCGTTCGTTGGCCAGGTTGACGCTGACGCTTTTGACGCCCGCCACTTTGCCCAGCGCCCGCTCGACGCGACCGACGCAGGATGCGCAAGTCATGCCGTCGATATTCAATTCCAGGCTGTGTTGCGGCACGCTGTAGCCGGCCTTCGCCACGGCATCCACCAACGCGGGCAGGCTGTCGTGGGGTGCCTGGACTCGGGCTTGTTCAGTGGCGAGGTTGACGCTGACGGCACTGGCGCCGATGACTTTGCTCAAGGCGCGCTCGACACGCCCGGCGCAACTGGCGCAGGTCATGCCGGCAATCGGCAGGTCGAACGTGGTGGATTCGGACATCGGTCGCACTCCCTGTAGTAGATGACCACAGGATCAACCTTGCCATGCCGGCAAGGTCAAGCACCAATCTTGAACCCGCCGCTGATCCCCTGTAGGAGCGAGCCTGCTCGCGAAAGCGGTGTGTCATGCAACATTTGTGTCGACTGATATGACGGCTTCGCGAGCAGGCTCGCGCCTACAAGGGATGTGTATCAGTAGCCGAGCCCGGTACGTTTCAGGTACATCCCTTCCTGAGTCATGGCGATCCGGTATTTGAGGATGTCCCCGGCCTTGAGCACGATGTCCTGCGAGCCCGGGGCCAGCATGCCCGCGTTGCAGCCCGGGACCTGGCCCGGCAGCAGTTTCAGACGCAGCGACACCCTGCCTGGCGGCAGGTTGAACGACGTGCTCTGCTCCTGAAACAACCGCGCCGCCAGTTGATCCTGGATGTACACACCGATCTCGCAGCTGGTCGCGACTTCAAGGCGTTCGCGGGAAATGATCAGCACGCCATAATCCTGGGCGGCATTGACCGAAGGGACGGCGGCGAAAAGGCTGAGAAAGCCAAACAGGCTGAAAACTGACCAGCGCATGGCTGAATCTCCTGAATTCGAGTCATTGATGGACGCAGCTTGGCCGAGCCCGGCGCCGATTGCCAGCCCGGCAGCGACGTCCAGAACTTGACCTTGCCATGGTGGCAAGCTCCAAACTTGCTTCAAACCCCGGAAATGGAGTCATCCCATGCAAGTGTTCACGGTTGAAGGCATGTCTTGCGGTCATTGCGTCAAGGCCATCACCCAAGCGGTCCAGGCCAAGGATCCGGCAGCCAGCGTGCGGGTCGACCTGGCAGCAAAAGAGGTGGGCGTCGAAAGTGCCTTGACCGCCCAGCAAGTCATCGAGGCGGTCAGCGAAGAGGGCTACGGCATCAAATTGGCCTGATTTTAATAGTTAGCGAGCTACCGGAATGTTCAAGGCGTCCCTGCGCGGCTAGACTGTCGGGCTGCCCCGACTTCTGTCCAACTGGATGCCTGATGAACTTCCGTACCATTTTGATTCTCGGCGCCTTGAGCGCTTTCGGTCCGCTGGCGATCGACTTCTACCTGCCGGCGTTTCCGGCCATGGCACTGGCCTTTGGCACCGACGAAAATCACGTACAAATGACGTTGGCGGCGTACTTCCTCGGCTTGTCCATTGGTCAGCTGGCCTACGGGCCGGTGGCGGATCGCTTCGGGCGACGCATCCCGCTGCTCATCGGTGTCGGGCTGTTTACCCTCGCCTCGGTCGCCTGCGCCTATGCACCGAACCTGGATTGGCTAATCGGTGCGCGTTTCATCCAGGCCTTGGGCGGCTGTGCGGGGATGGTGATTTCCCGGGCGGTGGTCAGTGACAAATGCGATGCGGTGGGTTCGGCGAAAGTCTTTTCGCAGTTGATGCTGGTGATGGGGCTGGCGCCGATTCTCGCGCCATTGCTCGGTGGCTTGATGGTCAACACGACGGGCTGGCAATCGATCTTCCTCGCCTTGACCGGTTTCAGTGCGCTGGCGGGATTGGCGGTTGCGATGGGGCTGCCGGAAAGCTTGCCCGCCCACCTTCCGCGTCAGCCGCTGTCGGGCGCGTTGAACCAGTACGGGCGGTTGCTGGCCGACCCGATCTTTCTCGGCCATGCCCTGACCGGCGGCATCGCCATCGCCGGGATGTTTGCCTACATCGCCGGTTCGCCCTTCATCATCATCAAGCTCTATGGCGTGCCGGCCGAGCATTTCGGCTGGCTGTTCGGCACCAATGCGGCGGGCTTCATTCTGGTGGCTCAGGTCAATGCGCGGTTGCTGGCCAAGCGTGGCCCTGCATTCTTGCTGGTGCGCGCCGTGTGGGTGTATCTGCTGGCCGGTCTGGCCTTGCTCGCGGTCAGCGCCTTGCACACGACACACTTGTTGCCACTGCTGATTCCACTGTTCATTTGTATCGCCAGCCTGGGTTGCATCAGCCCCAACGCCGCCGCCTGCGCGATGAGCGGGCAGGGCGGCCGGGCCGGCAGCGCCTCGGCGTTGCTCGGTTGTCTGCAATTCAGTGTGGCCGCGGGTGCCTCGGCGTTGGTCGGCGTATTGCACGATGGCAGCGCCGTCCCGATGGCCATGGTCATCAGTCTGTGCGGGGTTCTCGTAGTGAGCGCAGCGATGCTCACCCGGCGCTTGCAAAATGCCCGGGCGCTGGCGCAAACCCAGGTGGGAGACCGGGGTTAACCGGCAGCACGCTGCGGATGAAGGACGGGGATCTGGTGAGGGGCCTGGATGCGGGCTTCGAGGGTGCGGGTAAACGCGCGAGCTTCTGCTTCGCTGCGAAACGTCACAGCATGTTGGTCAAGGCGCACTTGCCACTGGGATTTTGCCATTTCTTTTATCAGGATCTTCATCGCCGATCTCCTCTCGTAAAAGACGTTACGCAAAAGAATGCCTCGCAGGAGATTCGATTGTAGTCCCCTATCCGATCACCATTGTGACAAGGGACAACTGTCAGACTGACGGTTTGTAACGAAAAAAAAATACGGTTTTTTCGAGTGCATCAGCGGGCGATGATCGGCGACCGGGACATCCCGGTCGTCGATAAAAAAAGCATAAGGCGAGGGTTTCCTTCCGCGCTTCAGAACCCTTCCAGCACAATCTTGCCCTTGGCCTTGCCGCTTTCGAGCAGGGCATGCGCTCGGCGCAGATTGGCCGCATTGATCGTGCCGAAATGTTCCCCCACGGTGGTTTTCAGGGTACCGGCATCGATCAGCCCGGCGACGCGATTGAGCAGGTGGTGTTGCTCGATCATGTCCACGGTTTCAAACAGTGAACGGGTGTACATGAACTCCCAGTGCAGCGACAGGCTCTTGCGTTTGAGCTTGGTCACGTCCAGCGACTTGGGGTCATCGATCAGCGCGAGTTTGCCCTGGGGCGCCAGTGCCTCGACCAGTTGGTCCAGGTGCTGGTCGGTCTGGGTCAGGCTGGCGACGTGGGTCACCTGCTCGATACCGGCACGCTTGAGCGCTTCGCTCAATGGCTGGCTATGGTCGACTACCAGGTCGGCGCCCAGTTCTTGTACCCAGTTTTGGGTCTGCTCACGCGAGGCGGTGCCGATGACCTTGAGTGCCGTCAGTTGGCTGGCCAGTTGCGTAAGAATCGAGCCCACGCCGCCGGCCGCGCCGACGATCAACAGGCTCTGGCCTTCATCGGTTTCCCCTTCACGCACTTGCAGGCGTTCGAACAGCAACTCCCAGGCCGTGATCGCGGTAAGCGGCAGGGCAGCGGCTTCAGCGAAACCGAGGGACTTGGGCATATGGCCGACGATGCGCTCGTCCACCACGTGCAATTCGCTGTTGCCGCCCGCACGGGCGATGGAACCGGCGTAGAACACCTTGTCGCCCACCTTGAACAGCGACACGTCACTGCCCACGGCCTTGACCACGCCGGCCACGTCCCAACCCAGCACCTTGGCCGCGCCGTTTTCAGGCTGGACGTTCTGCCGCACTTTGGTGTCCACCGGGTTCACCGAGATGGCTTTGACTTCCACCAGCAAGTCGCGAGGGCCGGCCACCGGCGCCGGCAACTCGATGTCTTGCAGGGCGTTGTCGTCGCTGATCGGCAACGAGGCGTAGTAGGCAATGGCTTTCATGGAGGCTCCTGGACACTAAAAAAGAACAGATTCGATGGAGGTCATGATTGGCTATTTCCACTGAAGATAAAACCGGCTAAAAGAGCAGTCTCTTTCAATGGTTTGTTGATAATCGGGGCTTTCGATGCTGCGTTTTGATGACTTGCAGTTGTTTGTCCGGGCAGCGGACCTGGGCAGTCTGTCGGCGGCCGCCCGGGGCATGGACATGTCGGCGGCCGTGGCCAGTGCGGCGCTCAAGCGCATCGAACAACAACTCGGCGCCCGCCTGCTGGCCCGTTCGACACGCAGCCTGCGCCTGACCGCCGAAGGCGAGGGCTTTTTGGAATACGCCCGTGCGGCCCTGAGCAATCTTGACGAAGGCCGGCGGTTGTTGGCGAGCGGTCAGGACCAGGTCAGTGGCGTTCTGCAATTGTCGGCGCCCTCGGACTTTGGTCGCAACCTGCTGCTGCACTGGCTCGATGAGTTTCAGCGCGAACATCCGAAACTGACCGTGCGGCTGCTGCTCGGTGACCGCATTGCCGATCTGTTTCGCCAGCCGGTGGACATCGCCCTGCGCTACGGAGAACCGGAGGATTCCAGCCTGGTGGCGCTGCCCATCGCCCCGCAGAACCGCCGGGTGTTATGCGCCGCTCCCGAGTATCTGGCGCGCCATGGCGAGCCGCGGCATCTGGAGCAATTGGCCCAGCACAATTGCCTGTTGTACATGCTCGGCAGCCGGGTCCACGACCATTGGAGTTTCCACGACGGCAAACGCGAAGTCAGCCTGACCGTCAGTGGCGATCGCTTCAGTGACGATGCCGACGTCGTGCGCCTGTGGGCCTTGGCTGGTGCCGGGATCGCCTACAAGTCCTGGCTCGATGTCGCCGCCGATGTGCAGGCCGGTCGCTTGAAGGTACTGATGCCGGAGCTGCTGTGTGAGCGTGCACCGCTGAATCTGTTGTGCGCCCATCGCGCACAATTGAGTAAGCCGGTGAACCTGTTGCGGGAAATGCTTGCCAGCCGATGCGCCGCAATCGGCAGTCAATTTCCGGGCTTGGCGGATATCGATCATTAGTCGCAGCAAAAAAGAGAAATTTCCCTCAAGAACGATCACCACCTGAGCCGGGCGGAGGACAGGAACCGGCGCCCAACCCGCCTATACTATCGCCCGCAAGATGCACGTAGCGTCGACCCCGTAATGGCGGGGCCACGTTCGAGTCGGCCCGGTAGCGCGGCCATCTTTGCGGCCTTCGCAGCACCGGCCAGGCAATGCCGATCATTGGGCAAGGCGTTGCCGGGTCTGTGGCGGTTTCCCCGGATTGGCCGACGACACATTACTGGTCAAGATGACTCTGGGCAGTAGACGAAACGATTCAACAGGGAGTGAATACATGGAACATGCACCTTGCATCAGCCAGATCGCCACATTGCTGGCTGACCCCAAGCGCAGTGCAATGATGTGGGCCTTGATGGATGGCGCGGCGCGAGCAACCGAAGAGCTGGCGTTGCTGGCCGGCCTGTCGCCGTCTTCGGCCAGCGCACACCTGGGACGTTTGTCCGCCGGAGGGTTGTTGAAGGTTGAGAACCGCGGCCGCAAACGTTTCTTTCGCCTGGCCGCGCCCGAGGTCGGGGCCGCCATCGAAGCCCTCGCCAGCGCGACCCTCGCCAGTGCACCCCAGGATATTGCGGATGTCTTCAAGCGCAATGCGCTGCCGGTCAAACCCCAGGCGGTGCGTTCGTCGTTGTTGCGTGCCCGACTGTGTGACGATCATTTGGGGGGCACCCTGTCCGCCGACCTGTATCAGCGGCTGCTGGAGGCCAACTGGATCGAACAGTTCGATCAACGAGTGACAGTCACACTCAAGGGTGCGACGGAATTGGCGGCACGGGGCGTGTACATCCAGGCACTGACCCATCACAACGGCCGGGTTGCCTGTGCGTGCCCTGACTGGAGCGAAAGACGCCCGCACATGGGCGGCTCGCTGGGCGCGGCGTTGTTGCAGCTTTTCATGCAGTCGGGCTGGTTGAGCCTGCCCAACGACTCCCGAGCCTTGCAGGTGACGGCTGCTGGGCAACGCGAGATTCATCGCTTCGCCAAGGATACCGAACTGGAAATGGCATTCTAGGACTTTGACCAAACACCCAACCCGTAGGAGCTGGCTTGCCAGCGAAGAGGCCGGAACATTCAACATTTTCAGTGAATGAGGCGACGCCTTCGCTGGCAAGCCAGCGCCTACTATTGTTCGGCGATGTTGCTTACGGTTTGACCAATCGTGCATCGAGGCTGTTCTGCGCCAGGCGTTGGGCCTGGTCCTGGGTCATGCCCAGGTGTGTGTAGAGCGCATCGAAGTTTTCGGTGACGTAACCGCCGAAGTACGCCGGGTCATCGGAGTTCACCGTCACTTTCACGCCGCGCTCGAGCATGTCGAGAATGTTGTGCTGCGACATGTGATCGAACACGCAGAGCTTTGTGTTGGACAACGGGCACACGGTCAGCGGGATCTGCTCGTCGATGATGCGCTGCATCAGGCGCTCGTCTTCGATGGCGCGCACGCCGTGGTCAATGCGCTGGATTTTCAGCAGGTCGATGGCTTCCCAGATGTACTCAGGTGGGCCTTCTTCACCGGCGTGGGCCACCGTCAGGAAGCCTTCGTGACGAGCGCGGTCGAACACGCGCTGGAATTTGCTCGGCGGATGGCCCATCTCGGAACTGTCCAGGCCCACGGCAACGAACGCATCGCGAAACGGCAGTGCCTGGTCGAGGGTTTTCTGTGCTTCGTCTTCGCTGAGGTGGCGCAGGAAGCTCAGGATCAAGCCACTGGTGATGCCCAGTTGCTGCTCCCCATCCTTGAGTGCGGCGGCGATGCCATTGAGCACCACTTCGAACGCGATGCCACGGTCGGTGTGAGTCTGCGGGTCGAAGAACGGTTCGGTGTGAATCACGTTCTGCTCTTTGCACTTGAGCAGGTACGCCCAGGTCAGGTCGTAGAAATCCTGGGAGGTGCGCAACACATCGGCGCCCTTGTAATACAAGTCGAGGAACTCTTGCAGGTTGATGAAGGCATACGCCTTGCGCAAGGTTTCGACGTCGTTCCACGGCAAGGCAATCTTGTTGCGCTCGGCCAGGGCGAACAACAGCTCGGGTTCCAGCGAACCTTCCAGGTGTAGGTGCAATTCTGCCTTGGGCAGGGCGTTCAGCCAGTCATACATGATTCTTTTCTCATCAGGTGCAATGGCCGCCATTCTACAGAGTGTTGCCGCAAAAATTGGTAAAACCTGACCGGGCGGTTCATCACACCGCTTCCAGTTCCCGACGATAGGCGTAGGTGTCGGCGAAGCGCGAGAGCAGGAACTCGGCGCAGGTGGTGGCCGGGTATTTCGCCGGGTGCTGTTCATCCTGGCAACCGGGCAGGCATTCGATACGAGTATCGGGGTGAGGTTCTGCAAAGAACGGCATCGAGTAACGGTCCACGCCCAATGGGCTGATCACCCGGTGCGGGGTCGACAGATAACGGTCATTGCTCCAGCGCGCCATCATGTCGCCAAGGTTGACCACGAACGTGCCGACGATGGGCGGCGCATCGATCCATTCGCCCTTGACGTTGCGCACTTGCAGCCCGCCTGCCGCGTCCTGGTAGAGCAGGGTGATGCAGCCGTAATCGGTGTGCGCCCCGGCGCCTTGCTGCTCGGCGGAACTGGCGGTGTGGCGTGGCGGGTAATGGATCATGCGCAGCACGCTGACCGGGTCTTTGAAGCGTGTGTCGAAAAAGTCCGGTTCGATGCCCAAGGCCAGGGTCATGGCGCGCAACAGCGTTTGGGCGAGGGCTTGCATGTCGGCGTAATGCTGCTCCATCAGCGCTTGCCAACCGGGTTGCACGGGGTGACGGTTGGGGCCGCGCAAGGGTTTTTCCGCGAGCACCTCGGGGTGGTCGGCCGGCAGGTGCAGGCCCATGTCGAACGTTTCCTTGAGGTCGCTGGGCTTGCTCGGGTCCAGTTGCTCAGTGGCGATGGCGCCGTAGCCACGATGGTGACGGGTCTGGGTGATGTCGATCGTGAGTTTTTCGGCGGCAGGCAGGCCAAAGAAGCGCTTGGCGTGGTCGAACAGGGCATCGATCCGGGGCGCGCTGATTGGGTGACCCTGGATGTAGAAAAAGCCCCACTCGCGGCAGGCCTGGTCGATTTGTTTCGCCACGGCTGGCCAGGCATTTTGGTCATCGTTGTAGAGCGGGCTGATGTCGATGATGGGAAGGCTGTTCATACGCAATCCTTGAGAACGCTATGAATCCCTTGTAGGCGCTGGCTTGCCAGCGAAGAGGCCATCCGATCCAGCATTTTTGTTGAATGTGATGACGCATTCGCTGGCAAGCCAGCTCCTACAGAGGGTGTGAGGGGGCTGAAAATTACTTGGGCATCTCGGCCTTCATGCCTTCCACGTAGTAATTCATCGACGCCAGTTCCGCTGTTGTCGCGCTAATGCCCGCCGGGATTTTCTCGACGCCGGCCTGATCCTTGATCGGCCCGGTGAACGGCTGCAGCGCACCACTCTTGATGTCGGCGATGAGCTGTTCGGCTTCGCTCTTCACTGCTGGCGGGACCAGGTCGCTGATCGGCAATTGAATCGTGCCTTCCTTCATGCCGCCCCAGTAGTCCTGGGATTTCCAGTCATGGTCGATCACGCTTTGGGTGGCCTGGATGTAGTGCGGGCCCCAGTCGTTGACGATGGAGGTCAGTACCGCTTTGGGGCCGAAGTGCGCCATGTCCGAAGCGTAGCCCACGGCGTAGACGCCGCGCCGCTCGGCCGCCTGGATCGGCGCCGGGCTGTCGGTGTGCTGGAACACCACGTCCACGCCCTGGTCGATCAGGGCGTTGGCGGCATCGGCTTCCTTGCCCGGATCGAACCACGAGTTGACCCACACCACCTTGATCTCGGTGCCCGGGTTGTACTTGTTCAGGGCCAGCTGGATGGCGTTGATGTCGCGGATCACTTCCGGGATCGGGAACGAGGCGACGTAGCCGATCTTCTTGGTCTTGGTCATCTTCGCGGCGAGGAAGCCGCTGACGTAGCGGCCCTCGTAGGTGCGTGCCAGGTAGGTGCCGAGGTTCTTGTCCTGCTTGTAGCCAGTGGCGTGCTCGAAGGTCACCGTGGGAAATTGCTTGGCGACTTTCACGGTGGGGTTCATGTAGCCGAAGGATGTGGTGAAGATCAGGTCGTATTTGTCCTTGGCCATGTTGCGGATCACGCGCTCGGCGTCGGCACCTTCGGCGACGTTTTCCACGTAGTTGGTGGTGATCTGCGCGCCGAATTTGTCCGCGAGTTCCTTGCGCCCCTGTTCATGCTGATACGTCCAGCCGTGGTCGCCAATCGGGCCGATATAGACGAAGCCGACTTTCAGCGGGTCGTTGGCGCTGGCGGTCAGGCTGGCGCTCAAACCGATGGCCGCCGTGACGGCGCAAAGCAGCTTCTTCAACGGACGTTTGTGCATGAATTGAAACTCCATTTTGTTGTGAGGTTGGCTGGGCGCTTGGGCTTGCACAGGGCAATGCAAATTGCTGACCAACAAGACAACTATCTTTTTGAAATCGGAGCGCGGCCTTCGCTGGCAAGCCAGCTGCTACAGGCGTTGCGCGATTCCTGTAGGCGCTGGCTTGTCAGCGAAGGGGCCAGTAAGGCCGATAAAAGTGCACCTGCCAAACCGGCTGCCTGCTCTTGGTGCGCTAAGGTAAAACGAAACGTTAGCGCCACCCCGCAGTCAGTAGCTCATCGGCTTCACTCGGCAAAAAGGCCCGCCATGCTCACCACTCTCAAGCAAGAAAGCTTCCTGCTGTTGGCGCTGATCGCCGCGTGCCTGGCCTATCCGCTGGAGCACTGGCTGTTGCGCAGCGGTCAAACCGTCGCGTTGGTCAGTGGGCTGGTGTTGATTGCCTTCATCGTTGCCGCCTCGATGCGCGTCGCGCATCAGGCCGAGTTGCTCGCGGAAAAGGTCGGTGATCCCTACGGCACGATGATCCTGACCCTCGCCGCCGTGCTGGTGGAAGTGGTGATCCTGGCGATCATGATGAGCAACGAAGCGTCGGCGACGCTGGTGCGCGATACGATCTACTCGGCGGTGATGCTCGATATCAACGGTATCCTCGGCCTCGCGGCATTGATGGGGGGGCTCAAGCACGGCGAGCAGTCGTATAACGATGACTCGGCGCGCAGCTACAGCGTGATGATTCTCACCGCCATGGGCGTTTCGATGGTGGTGCCGGAGTTCATTCCCCAGGCGCAGTGGAAACTCTATTCGGCCTTCACCATCGGCGCGATGGTGGTGCTGTATGCCTTGTTCCTGCGCATGCAGGTCGGGCCGCACAGTTATTTTTTCAGCTACAGCTACCCCGACAAACGCCGCAGGAAAGTGCCCAGCGAAGAACCGCAGCCGGTCAATTTGCTGCTGAGTATCGGCATCTTGATATTCGGCGTGGTGGTGATTGGCGCGTTGGCCGAAGTGATGGCCAAGACCCTCGACCTGGGGCTGGAAGGGACGGGGGCTCCGCCGGTGATCACGGCGATCCTGGTGGCGGCGATCTCCGCGGCGCCGGAGATCCTGACCGCATTGCGTGCGGCATTAGCCAACCGCATGCAGTCGGTGGTCAACATCGCCATGGGCGCGTCCTTGTCGACGGTGATCCTGACCGTGCCGGTGATGGAAGCGATGGCGCTCTACACGGGCCAGCCGTTCCAGATGGCGATGACGCCGGTGCAGACGGTGATGATTTTCCTCACGCTGATCGTCAGCGCGATCAACCTCAATGACGGCGAAACCAACGCCATCGAAGGCATGACGCACTTCGTGTTGTTCGCGACGTTCCTCATGTTGTCGCTACTGGGCCTCTGAACCCGCCACAAAACCCCCTGTAGGAGCGAGCCTACTCGCGATAGCGGTGTGTCAGTCAACATCATCAGTGACTGAAATACCGCGATCGCGAGCAGGCTCGCGCCTACAGTTTTAACGGGTGTTATATCAGGTCCCGGCGATCAACTGCCGCGCCGCCTGGCTGTGATCGGCAATCAAGCCTTTCAGGTCCAGCCCTTCGACCTGTCCGTCGATCACTCGCCACTTGCCGCCGACCATCACCCGGTCCGCACGATCCGCACCGCACAGCAACAGTGCCGAGACCGGATCATGGCTACCGGAGAAACGCAGTTCATCGAGCTTGAACAGCGCCAGGTCGGCCTGCTTGCCAACGGCCAGCTCGCCGATGTCGGTACGGCCCAACAGGCTCGCCGAACCTTTGGTCGCCCAGCCGAGCACGCGTTCCGGGGTGATCTTTTCGGCGCCGTAACGCAGGCGCTGGATGTACAACGCCTGACGTGCTTCGAGCATCATGTTCGAAGCATCGTTGGACGCAGAACCATCTACACCGAGGCCGAGCAAGGCGCCGGCATCGGTCAGCTCGATGCTCGGGCAAATACCCGAGGCCAGGCGCATGTTCGAACTCGGGCAGTGGCAGATACCGGTTTTGGCGGCGCCAAGGCGGGCGATTTCGTCCGGGTTGAAGTGGATGCCGTGGGCCAGCCAGGTACGCGGGCCGAGCCAGCCGACGCTGTCCAGGTAATCCACGGTGCGCAGGCCGAAGCGTTGCAGGCAGAAATCTTCTTCGTCGAGGGTTTCGGCCAGGTGGGTGTGCAGGCGCACATCGAGTTTGTTCGCCAGTTCGGCACTGGCAGACATGATTTGCGGGGTCACCGAGAACGGCGAGCACGGTGCCAGGGCGATCTGGATTTGCGCACCGTCACCGCGTTCGTGGTACTCGGCGATCAGGCGCTGGCTGTCGGCGAGGATCACTTCGCCTTCCTGCACGGTCTGTTGCGGCGGCAGGCCACCGTCTTTTTCACCGAGGCTCATGGAACCGCGAGTCAGCATGGCGCGCATGCCCAGTTCGCGAACACTCTCGACTTGCACGTCGATGGCGTTTTCCAGGCCTTGCGGGAACAGGTAATGGTGGTCAGCGGCGGTGGTGCAGCCGGACAGCAGCAATTCGGCCAACGCGACTTTGGTGGCGAGGGCGAGTTTTTCCGGGGTCAGGCGGGCCCAGACCGGGTACAGGGTTTTCAGCCACGGGAACAGCGGCTGGTTGACCACCGGCGCCCAGGCGCGGGTCAAAGTTTGATAGAAGTGGTGATGGGTGTTGATCAGGCCCGGCAGGATCACATGCTCACGGGCATCGAACACTTCGTTGCACGGTGCGGACGGTTGTTGCCCAGCGCCAAGCACTTCGACGATCAAACCGTCTTGCAGCACCAAACCACCACGGGCATCGAGATCGTTGGACGTGAAAATGGCGAGGGGATTTTTTAACCAGGTACGGGTCGCAGGCATGTTGGCCGGCTCCTCTGAAAGTAGGGTTCAGGGTTGCCAGCTCAGTGTTGCCCTGTCTGCTGATCCAGGTTCGCCGGGGAGGCGAGGTGCGCAGTTTCAAACAAATCGGCCTGGCGAGCAAGCCCGACCCGACCAGACGGGTGCAAACCCTGTGTAGGAGCTGGCTTGCCAGCGAAAGCGATATTGCAGTCGACTCCTGCATTGGCTGACACACCGTCTTCGCTGGCAAGCCAGCTCCTACAGGGGGCGGTGGCGGTCACCAGGGAATGGTCTCGCCCCGGTAATTAATGAAGTGATGCCCGCCCTTGCCGGCATACCCATTGACCTGGTCCACCAGGCCGCGGGTGCTGGTGTCCACGTCGATGTCTGCGCCTTCACCGCCCATGTCGGTCTTCACCCAGCCTGGGTGCAGCGACAGCACGGTCAGTGTCGGCTCGGCCAACTGGGTGACGAAACTGTTGGTCATGGAATTCAGTGCCGCCTTGCTCGCCTTGTACAACGCCAGCTCCGGCGCGTCGGGCACGGTCACGCTGCCCAGACCGGAACTCATGAACGCCAGTACCCCACTGCCCGGGCGGATTTGCCCGACGAAGTACTGGGCCAGGTTGATTGGCGCCACGGCATTGGTAAAGAACAACTGGCCGACTTCGGCCATGGTCGCGCCACCGTTCGGCGTCTGCACATTCGGTCCCTTGACGCCGGCATTGACGAACAACAGGTCGAACACCTCGCCCTTGAGTTGCTGGCTCAGCGCGGACAGCGCTTGCTGGTCATCCATGTCGAGTTTTTCGATCCGCACCGTGCCCAGCGCCTGCAAGGCGTAGGCTTTTTGCGGATCGCGCACGGTGGCGGTGACCTCCCAGCCGTCGGCCAGCAGGGTTTTCACCAGCCCGAGGCCAAGGCCCCGGGAGGCGCCGATGATGAGTGCGGTTTTTGCCGTGGTCATGGGTGGCTTCCTTGAATGTTGGGGATCGCGGGTGGGGCCTATGCTGCATCGCGCGATGCAAGGCGTCGAGTTCATTGTTGATCATACGGGCCTCTTCGCGAGCAAGCCCGCTCCCACGGTTTCGGGATTCCTGTGGGAGCGGGCTTGCTCGCGAAGCGGCCAGACCAGACTACCTCTAGTGCCCCACCTGCCAAGGCTGCCCCAACGACACCGGCGCATATAATCGCGTACGCAGCGCATCCCGTGACAACAACACCAACACCCCAATGGTCGCCACATACGGCAGCATCGCCAGCAAGCTCGAAGGAATCGCCAGCCCCAAGCCCTGCGCCACCAGATGCAGGATGCTGGCGAGCCCGAACAGATACGCCCCGAGCAGCAAACGCCACACCCGCCAACTGGCAAACACCACCAGCGCCAGGGCAATCCAGCCGCGCCCGGCGCTCATGTTTTCCGCCCACATTGGCGTGTACGCCAGAGACAGATAAGCCCCGGCCAGCCCGGCCATGGCACCGCCGAACAACACCGCCAGCGTGCGTACGGCCAACACCGGCAAGCCCATGGCGCTGGCCGCATCCGGGTTTTCCCCGATCGCTTGAATGATCAGCCCGACACGGCTTTTCAATACCACCCAGGCCACCAGCGCAAACAGCGCGAACGACAGGTACACCAGCAGGTCCTGGGCAAACAGCATCCGCCCGATCAGCGGGATTTCACTCAGGTACGGAATGGCCAACGGCTCGAAACCCGCCAGCGGCTTGCCGACCCACGCCGTGCCGACGAAGGTCGACAGGCCCACGCCGAAAATCGTCAGGGCCAGGCCGGTGGCCACCTGATTGGCATTGAACACCAGCGCCACCAGCGCAAACAGCGACGACAGCAACATGCCCGCGAGCATCGCCAGCACCACCCCAAGCCACAAATTGCCGGAGTTGAACGCGACAATGAAGCCGATCACCGCACCAAACAGCATCATGCCTTCCTGGCCCAGGTTGAGGACGCCGCTCTTCTCGCAGATCAGTTCACCCATCGCTACCAGCAGCAACGGTGTGCCGCAACGGACCATGGCGTAGAAAATATTGCTCAGCAGATCGATATCCATCACAGCGCTCCTGCTTGTACGGCGGTGGCTTGGGCGCGGCGGGTCCAGCGCAGGTTCAAGCGGGGTCGGTAGAGAATCAGTACATCGCTGGCCAGCAGGAAAAACAGCATCATGCCCTGGAACAATTGAGTGATCGCTTGCGGCAGGTTCAGGCTCATTTGCGCGCTTTCGCCGCCGATGTACAGCAGCGCCATCAACAGGCTGGAAAACACGATGCCGATGGGGTTGAGGCGACCGAGAAACGCCACGGTGATCGCCGCATAGCCGTAGCCCGGCGAGACTTGCGGCACCAACTGGCCAATCGGCCCAGTGACTTCGCAGACACCGGCCAGCCCGGCCAGGCCGCCACTGATCAACAGCGCGAGCCAGATCAGACGCTTCTCGCGAAAGCCGACAAAACCGGCGGCCCGCTTGTCGAGCCCGAGCACCTTGATCTGGAAGCCGACAAAGCTTTTCTGCAACAACACCCACACCGCCACCAGTGCCAATAGGGCAAAATACACCCCGGCATGCACCCGGCCATCTTCCATCAGCAGCGGCAAGCGACTGGCGTCGCCGAACATCGCCGATTGCGGAAAATTGAAACCTTCCGGGTCTTTCAGCGGGCCGTGCACGCAATACAGCAACAGGTTCAGGGCGATGTAGTTGAGCATGATGCTGGTGAGGATTTCGTTGGCGTTGAAGCGCGTGCGCAACCATGCCGTCAGCCCCGCCCACGCGGCGCCGGCCAGGGTGCCGGTAAGCAAGACGAGCACCAGCGCCCAACGGCTTTGCAGGTCGATGATGTTCACCGCCAGCGCACTACCGGCTAACGCGCCGAGCAGCAGTTGGCCTTCAGCGCCGATGTTCCAGATGCGCGCCTGGTAGGCGACGGCCAGGCCCAGGGCGCAGAGCAGAATCGGCAGGGCTTTGACCAACAGTTCGGAGACACCGTACAAGTCGCTGACCGGTGCAATCAGCAATGTGTGCAAGGTTTGCAACGGGTCATGCCCTAGCGCAACAAACAACAGCGAACCACAGCCCAGCGTCAGTGCAGCCGCCAGCAACGGCGAGCACCACAGCATCAGGCGCGATTGCTGGCCACGGGGTTCAAGGGAAAGCAGCATGTGACACTCCGTTAGCGCGTGGCGGATGCGAGGGGTTGAGGGGCGTCGAACTGCCCGGCCATCCAGCCGCCGACATCGCTCAAGTGCGTGTCGACCGTGGCGTGAAGTGCCGACAGTCGACCGGCGCACAACGCGCCGAGGCGGTCGCTGATCTGGAACAGTTCGTCGAGGTCTTCGGAGATCACCAGGATCGCCGCGCCGGCATCGCGCAAGGCAATCAGTGCGCGGTGAATGGTCGCGGCGGCGCCGACGTCCACGCCCCACGTGGGGTGCGCGGCGACCAGCAGCTTGGGTTGCTGAAGGATTTCCCGGCCGAGAATGAATTTCTGCAAATTGCCGCCGGACAGGCTGCGGGCCGGTGTCTGGCTATCGGGCGTCTTCACCCCGAAACGGCGGATGATTTCTCTGGCCAGCGCTTCGACTTTGCCGCGCCGGATCAGGCCGTGACTTACCAGGCCCTGCTGGAAGGCGGTCAGCAGCGCGTTGTCGGCCAGGCTCAATGCCGGCACCGCACCATGGCCCAGGCGTTCAGCCGGGACAAACGCCAGGCCTCGCTCGCGACGGGCGTCTGGGCGCAGATGGGCAACTGCTTCGCGGCCAAAGCGAATCGTTGCGCCGTCGTGTCGCGACAAGCGTTGTTCACCGCTGAGCAGGGCCAGCAGTTCATCCTGGCCGTTACCCGCCACGCCGGCGATGCCGACGATTTCCCCGCTGCGCACTTCAAGGTTGATGCCTTTGAGCGAGCAACCGAACGGGTCCGGGTTGTGCCAGGACAAGTTGTCCACGTTGAGGAATGCGGCGGTGCCCGTCACCTTCGGATAGCCGGCAATGAGTTCAGCCGCTTCACCGACCATCAACCGCGCCAGTTGCTGATCCGAACACTCGGCCGGCACGCAATGCCCGGCCATTCGACCACCACGCAACACCGTCGCGCTGTGGCACAACGAGCGGACTTCCCCGAGCTTGTGGCTGATAAACAGAATGCTGCAGCCCTCGGCAGCGAGACGACGCAGGGTGACGAACAAATCGTCGGCCTCCTGTGGGGTTAACACCGAGGTCGGCTCATCGAGAATCAGCAGGCGGATGTCCTGCATCAGGCAGCGAATGATTTCCACCCGTTGCCGTTCGCCAATCGACAGGCTGTGGACAAGTCGCTCCGGTTCCAGCGCCATGCCGTAGCGCCGGGACACTTCACGGATTTTCGGTTCGAGCTGTTTCGGTGTACCCGCTGCCGCGCCCATGGCTAGGGCAATGTTTTGCGCCACGCTCAAGGTTTCGAACAAGGAAAAGTGCTGGAATACCATGCCGATGCCCAGGCCGCGTGCCTGTGCCGGGTTGCGCAAGCTGACCCGCTGGCCTTGCCAGATGACCTCGCCGGCGTCGGCGTGGGTGACGCCATAGATGATTTTCATCAGGGTGCTTTTGCCCGCGCCGTTCTCGCCGAGCAAGGCATGGATCTCACCGGGGGCAATGCTCAGGTCGATGGCGTCGTTGGCCAGGCAACCGGGGTAGCGTTTGGTGATTCTGCGCAATTGCAGGCGCGGAACCGGATCAGGAGCTGGAGCGTGATTGGGCATGACAGGCTCGGTGCGATTGGACTTGTGCCTGTGGATAAAGCAATTTTCTGGCCACTAGGTCAGGAAAACCTCCGAGACCTGTCAGTCGAGGTGTTGAGTGCGCTGCTTTGAAATAGATTGCGCAAACCCCGGCACCAGATGAGGGCAACGTTGTTTTCCAGGCCCTCATTTTGCCCGCCCAGCCTTGATCAAAAAATGATCAATCGACCACAAGCCATGTTCCACATGGCGCGGCGACCGCCATGAACGGGTTATCCACAGATTGCTCCACAGTATTTGTGCGCAAGCTCCCGGCATGGGCATAAGCACTGGGTGTCTTTCTTCTAAAGGTGATAAACCACTGTAACTGTTTGTTTTGTTTGAATTTGATGTGCATGGTGGCAGATTGGACGAAATTTGAGCAAAGCCCGTAAAGCCGCATGACAGAAGGGTTACAGCCGTGTGTGCTCAGGTTATCCACAGCCGGGTGCACAGTAGCTGTGGGCAAATCAGGAATAAGTGGAAAACCGGCGTGCCCCAAAAACTTGCAGTGCTTTATCGCTGCAACAAAATGCGTCCACGGCTCAGATCGGCAAGCTGGGATTGCAAGGTCGCGATCTGTGTTTCGCCCACGGCAAGCTTCAACTCGACACCGTTGGCGGTAAAGTGTTCGTCTTCCACCAGGCCACCCGCTTCGGCCACCCGGAGCTTCACCAGTGCCAGCTCGGCGAACCCGCATGCGCAGGTGAGCGGGACCCGGCTGATCAGTTCAACCTTCGGTGCCGCTTGCAGGCACTTGTTGGCGCCGCCGCCATAGGCCCGGGCGAGACCACCGGTGCCCAGTTGGATGCCGCCATACCAGCGAATCACCAAGACCGCGACCCGGTCGCAATCCTGCGCTTCGATGGCTGCCAGTATCGGTCGGCCCGCTGTCCCGCCGGGCTCGCCATCATCGGTGCTGCGATATTGGGCGCCGAGCTTCCACGCCCAGCAATTGTGCGTGGCGTTCAAGTCGCTGTGCTGGTCGATGAACGCCTGGGCTTCGGCCGGGCTGGTGATTGGCGCGGCGAAGGTGATGAAGCGGCTCTTGCGAATCTCTTCGCGGTATTCGCAAAGACCGCTGAGGGTAAAAGGCATAAGCACTTAAATAGTCGGTGTCAGGCCGCAGCCCTTGAGAATGATGCGGATCAGGTTGTTGCCAGCCTCTTCCATATCCTGCTTGGTCAGCCTGGTGCGCCCGGTGACGCGGCAAATCTGCGTGGCGAAGTCGGCATAATGCTGGGTGCTGCCCCACAACAGGAAGATCAGGTGCACCGGGTCGACGGGATCCATCTTACCGGCGTCGATCCAGGCCTGGAACACACCGGCGCGGCCCTGGAACCAGGCGCGGTAATCCTGGTTGAAATACTCGCTCAGGCATTCGCCGCCGCTGATGACTTCCATGGCGAAAATCCGCGAGGCTTGTGGCTGGCGCCGGGAAAACTCCATTTTCGCGCGGATGTAGCGGGTCAGGGCTTCGGCAGGATCGTCCTCGGCGGTGAGGGTGTTGAAGGTGCTGTCCCACAACTCGATGATGTTGCTCAACACCGCCACGTACAAACCGAGCTTGTTGCTGAAGTAGTAATGCAGGTTGGCCTTCGGCAGCCCGGCGTTTTGGGCGATGGTGTTCATGCTGGTGCCTTTGAACCCGTGACGGGCGAACTCGTCTTCGGCGGCTTTGATGATGGTCTCTTCGTTTTTCTGACGAATGCGGCTGGCGGGTTTGCCGCCGTGAGCTGGGACTTCAAAGGTCATAAGCGCTTCGCTTCCGGGAAGATGAGTGAGGGCGGCCAGTGCGTTGATAGCTTACCTACAGGCGCCAGACAAGTCTTTGCGGCAAAACCAATCCACTGTAGGAGCGAGCTTGCTCGCGAAGAGGGAGTGTCAGCCAACTTAGATGCAACGGACACACCGCTTTCGCGAGCAGGCTCGCTCCTATAGTTTCTGCTATCAGACGAATCAGCGTGTGGCAGCCAGGCTCTCCAGAAAACTCTCCAGCACCAGATGCGGGCGGCGCCCCTTGCGGGTGACCGATGCCAGGCTCAAATCATAGAAACGCGTTTTTGCTTTCAGCGATCGTAACCGCCCTTGCTGCACCCAAAGGCTCGCGTAGTGATCCGGCAAGTACCCGATATAGCGCCCGGTCAGGATCAAAAACGCCATGCCTTCGCGGTCCGAAGCGCTGGCGGTGCAATTGAGCGCTTGATAGTGGGCCTGGATTTCCGCGGGCAAACGGAAAGTGGGGGCGATGGCGTCCTGACTGTTCAGGCGCTCGTCGTCCAATTGCTTGTCGTCGACATAAAACAGCGGATGGCCGACCGCGCAGTACAACAGCGAGCGTTCGCTATACAGCGGCTGGTATTCCAGACCTGACAGGGCGCTGGCCTGCGGTACGACGCCGACGTGCAGGCGGCCGTCGAGCACGCCTTGTTCGACTTCATTGGGCGCGATCATGCGGATCTGGATCTGTACGTCCGGGCCGCGCTCTTTCAATTGCGCGAGGGCGTGGGTGATGCGCATGTGGGGCAGGGTGACAAGGTTGTCTGTCAACCCGATGATCAACTCGCCGCGCAAATGCTGGTGCAGTCCATTGACCTCGGTGCGGAAGCTTTCTAGCGCACTTAACAGTTGCAGTGCCGACTGATAGACCTCGCGGCCTTCTTCGGTCAGGGAAAAACCGGCGCGTCCCCGTTGGCAGAGGCGCAGGCCGAGACGTTGCTCCAAGTCGCTCATTTGTTGGCTGATCGCCGAGCGGCCGATGCCAAGCACGGTTTCCGCCGCGGAAAAGCCGCCGCATTCCACCACGCTGCGAAAGATCCTCAGCAGGCGAATATCAAAGTCGCTGACCTGGGCCAGCGGATCGGGACGGCGAGTGCTCATGGGGGTTTCTCGAAAGTTTAGTGGTCGGCTGACTGAACATTAGAAGAGTTGGATTTCACAGACTTTATCGCCGTGGCAATTTAGCTGCAACAACGCTTTTAATCCCTACGCGCTAATCGCCTTGCGAGGTTTCGCCCATGAACTTGCCTGAAAACGCCCCGACTTCCCTGGCCAGCCAGCTCAAGCTTGATGCTCACTGGATGCCTTACACCGCCAACCGTAATTTCCAGCGCGACCCGCGGCTGATCGTTGGCGCCGAGGGCAGCTGGCTGATCGATGACAAGGGCCGCAAGGTGTATGACTCGCTGTCCGGCCTGTGGACCTGCGGCGCAGGTCACACTCGCAAGGAAATTCAGGAAGCGGTCGCCAAGCAACTGGGCACCCTCGACTACTCGCCAGGTTTCCAGTACGGCCATCCTTTGTCTTTCCAGTTGGCTGAGAAAATCACCGACCTGACACCGGGCAACCTGAACCACGTGTTCTTCACCGACTCGGGGTCCGAGTGCGCTGACACCGCGGTGAAAATGGTCCGTGCCTACTGGCGCCTGAAAGGTCAGTCGACCAAGACCAAAATGATCGGCCGTGCCCGTGGCTACCACGGTGTGAACATCGCCGGCACCAGCCTCGGTGGCGTGAACGGCAACCGTAAACTGTTCGGTCAGTCGATGATGGACGTCGACCACCTGCCGCACACCTTGCTCGCCAGCAACGCTTACTCCCGTGGCATGCCGGAGCAGGGGGGGATCGCCCTGGCTGACGAACTGCTGAAGCTGATCGAACTGCACGATGCGTCGAACATCGCCGCTGTATTCGTCGAGCCATTGGCCGGTTCCGCTGGCGTGCTGGTTCCACCACAGGGTTACCTCAAGCGTCTGCGTGAAATCTGCGACCAGCACAACATCCTGCTGGTGTTCGACGAAGTGATTACCGGTTTCGGCCGTACCGGCACCATGTTCGGCGCCACCACCTTCGGCGTGACCCCGGACCTGATGTGCATCGCCAAGCAAGTCACCAACGGCGCGATCCCGATGGGCGCGGTGATTGCCAGCTCCGAGATCTACCAGACCTTCATGAACCAGGCGACGCCTGAATACGCGGTTGAATTCCCGCATGGCTACACCTATTCCGCGCACCCGGTGGCTTGCGCCGCGGGCCTGGCAGCACTCGACCTGCTGCAAAAGGAAAACCTGGTGCAGAGCGTGGCCGACGTCGCACCGCATTTCGAAAATGCGCTGCACGGCCTCAAAGGCACCAAGAACATCATCGACATCCGCAACTTCGGCCTGGCTGGCGCAATCCAGATCGCCCCGCGTGACGGCGACGCCATCGTGCGTCCGTTCGAAGCCGGCATGGCGCTGTGGAAAGCCGGGTTCTACGTGCGCTTCGGCGGTGACACCCTGCAGTTCGGCCCAACCTTTAACAGCAAGCCGCAAGACCTGGATCGTCTGTTCGACGCGGTCGGCGAAGTGCTGAGCAAGATCGACTGATTTCTTCTTCTATATACCTATAAACAACGGGCGCCTGGAAACGGGTGCCTGTGGACAACTTTTCAGGAGCTTCCATGAGCGTTATTCCGCATTTGATCAATGGCGAACTGGTGACCGAGAACGGTCGCGCGGTCGATGTGTTCAACCCGTCGACTGGCCAGGCAATCCACAAGTTGCCGCTGGCGACCCGCGAAACCATCCAGAGCGCCATCGACGCGGCCAAGACTGCATTCCCGGCCTGGCGCAACACCCCACCGGCCAAGCGTGCCCAAGTGATGTTCCGCTTCAAGCAACTGCTGGAGCAGAACGAAGCGCGCATCTCGCAATTGATCAGCGAAGAGCACGGCAAGACCCTCGAAGATGCGGCCGGCGAACTGAAGCGTGGCATCGAGAACGTCGAGTTCGCGTGCGCGGCGCCGGAAATCCTCAAGGGCGAGTACAGCCGTAACGTTGGCCCGAACATTGATGCATGGTCGGATTTCCAGCCACTGGGCGTCGTTGCCGGTATCACGCCGTTCAACTTCCCGGCGATGGTGCCACTGTGGATGTACCCGCTGGCGATCGTTTGCGGTAACTGCTTCATCCTCAAGCCATCCGAGCGTGATCCAAGCTCGACGCTGCTGATCGCTCAGTTGCTGCTGGAAGCCGGTTTGCCTAAGGGCGTACTGAGTGTGGTGCACGGTGACAAGACAGCGGTGGACGCGTTGATCGAAGCACCGGAAGTCAAAGCACTGAGCTTCGTGGGTTCGACTCCGATTGCCGAGTACATCTATTCCGAAGGCACCAAGCGCGGCAAACGCGTTCAGGCCCTGGGTGGTGCGAAGAACCACGCGGTGCTGATGCCGGACGCGGATCTGGACAACGCGGTCAGCGCATTGATGGGCGCGGCTTACGGTTCCTGCGGTGAGCGCTGCATGGCGATCTCGGTGGCGGTGTGCGTGGGTGATCAGGTCGCCGATGCGCTGGTGGCCAAACTGGTTCCGCAAATCCAGGCGCTGAAAATCGGTGCCGGTACTTCCTGCGGCCTGGACATGGGGCCTCTGGTCACCGGCCAGGCTCGCGACAAAGTCAGCGGCTATGTAGAAGACGGCGTCGCCGCCGGTGCAACGCTGGTTGTAGACGGCCGTGGTCTGACCGTGGCCGGTCATGAGGAAGGCTTCTTCCTGGGTGGCTGCCTGTTCGATAACGTCACGCCAGAAATGCGCATCTATAAAGAAGAAATCTTCGGACCGGTGCTGTGCGTTGTTCGGGTCAACAGCCTGGAAGAAGCCATGCAGCTGATCAACGATCACGAATACGGCAACGGCACCTGCATCTTCACCCGTGACGGCGAAGCGGCACGGTTGTTCTGCGACGAGATTGAAGTGGGCATGGTCGGCGTCAACGTGCCGCTGCCGGTGCCGGTGGCTTACCACAGCTTTGGCGGCTGGAAGCGTTCGCTGTTCGGCGACCTGCATGCCTATGGACCGGATGGCGTGCGTTTCTACACCCGCCGCAAGGCCATCACCCAGCGCTGGCCGCAGCGCGCGAGCCACGAGGCTTCGCAGTTCGCCTTCCCTAGTTTGTAAGTAGAAGGGCGTAAAAGGCCGACCCATTGGGTCGGCCTTTTTGTTTGCGGGGCTTTTTTGCCTTATATGACAGAATTGTGAAATTAGCTGTTGACGACAGATCTCAGATGTCTATAATTCGCCCCACTTCCGGCGCAGTCGAAACGGAAAACTCCTTGGTAAACAACGAGTTACGAAGTTTTCGGCCGCAAGTGCTTCAGTTCATCGAAGCCAAAAGGAAGTTGAAAAAGAGGTGTTGACAGCAGCGTGTAACGCTGTAGAATTCGCCTCCCGCTGACGAGAGATCTGAGGCGCAAGTGGTTGAAGTTGTTAAGGAAATCCTTGAAAGCTTCTGAAAATAACCGCTTGACAGCAAATGAGGCTGCTGTAGA